>JBIIYC010000082.1:0-11860 GCA_044347025.1 Bdellovibrionota bacterium | reverse complement strand
TTGCTGATACGAAGGTTGTTGAGCTTGGGACGCTCGCCCTCGCGCCGTCATTCTCAACGGAGCAGTTCGAGCGAAATCGAGTCTCAACTCGACGGCTCGCGTCGCTGATGCGAAATAGCGACGCAACGCGGATCGTAGTTGCGAACTTTAACGCCACTCCATTCTCTCAGTTCGCCTCGATCTATGTGGAGCAGGCTCGCATGCGATCCGTATTTTTCGGTCGGGGGCTCAAAAAAACCTATGATATGCAGAGCAAGCTCGTTGCGCTGTCGCTAAGTAACGCTCTGGTCTCGCGTGATGTACAGCCGTTGGTAGTTGAGCGGATAGAGATTCCAGGGCGATCGCGAGCAGGGATATTCTTCTCCGTGCGGATGAGATCGTAATCGACGTCTACGTGCAACAGACAGGCATCTACTTAGACGCCTTAAACACCGATACCTGCGCTTTTCGTGGAGCGCGTTGGTGGTAATTGGTATGAGCTGTCGGGGTATCACCGTTACTCACAGCTACGGTGCTCGCACTGCGACCGTCTGGGCGCACCAGTTTTTCAACAAGGGTGATGTATTCAGCGTCGCTGTCAGGAATCGACGTAATTGTCGAGATTGCAAATTCCTCCCGAGCACGGCGCACCTGACGCTGCACCGTAAAGAAAGCTCCTCGGGTTGTAGTTATCGGGAGGCTTGTGAGGGGAGCGCCGAGCTCCTTGAGCATCTCAATGCGAGCATCCTCAGAAACTCCATGCATCCGTGTCTCGCACTGCTCCGGCGTGAGGCCCGTTGCTATGAGAGTCTTTCGTAAAGTCGTGGTAAGGGCATTTCGCAAGCAACACCGCCGTTGCCACAAAAAATACTCCAATACCCGCTCTCGGGAAGGGAGCTCCGAGAGCTTGCCATCGAAGAGTGCTGTAAGGTTTGAGTGTTCCCGAAAGTGCACCGCAGCTGCCGAAGCGAACATAGATATGAGCTTGCTTCGGCGGATTGGGCTCGCACTTTCAGAGGGATCGAGTAACAGAGAGATCTCATCTCCATGCGCGTACGCTAGGGTTACCCGAAATGATGACGTGAGAAGCGACTGTGCGGTTGCATGAAGCGCCGTTGTAATGCGACTTCCACATGGGTACTCATGGGCGGGTACGCTTGTCCAATCGCCGTAGCGGTGAGCATCTAGTCTCACGATCAGATACGTATCGGGCAGAGCGAATCCATCGTTGTACGTCTCAAAGCGCTGCATAGAGCGCTGAAGCTCCCCAATCCCACTTAGTGCAAAAGAGTATGAAGTCATTGAAATCCCGTAAGGAAGTGAGGCACAACCCACCCTGCTACGGGTATGGTTTATTTCCAGGATCAGGTGGCATAGAGGCAGACACGAGGCCTGGCATGAACAACGCTACCATACGTGTAGAGCGACTCGTTGTAACCTATTGTTTTGACTTTGATCTGCGATGCGGTGCCGGTTGCTTGAGTGGTAGCATTTGTTCTCTGACGGACGGGTGCAGTTTGTGTGAGAGGAACGCCCTTGGTAATCATAACAATGGTTTGAGTCGTTTTGCTATTGAGCCGAGTGCCGTCGTTGCCGATACACTGATCGTATGCCCTCGGTATATGAGTTGCCACTTTCATTGACCACCCTACTGGTAGCGTTCGTGCTGCCCTTCTCGTACTACGGCTATCATGCACGGTACTGGTACGACGAAGATAGAAAGAGGATGTTGGATTTTCTTCTTCAAGCGCTGTGCCTTGTCTGCGTCATAGTGCTGGGAGCTCGGCTCTATGGTGCTGCCGTGATGGGCGAGAGTGATCAGATCCAACTGGTTTTGCTTCATTTCGCCGTCTTGTGCCTCACGTTTCTCGCTGTCGCAAAAGGAAAGCGTATGGGTGAGGGCGGAGCAGTGGCAGCTCCCGTGCGTCCGTCGGAGGAGACCTATGCTCCGGAGGCGCGGAATACGGAAGTGGAATCGATTGCATGGGATGATCTGATTATCTCTGACGCAACCAAACAGGAGCTCCTGTCAGTTATTAGTCTTCTGAAAAATCCTCAGACTGCCAAGGATTACGGAATCGCGCTGCCGAAGGGTATTCTTTTCAACGGCCCGCCAGGAACGGGAAAAACAACGATCGCAAAAGCGGTAGCAACGATGGCGGGGTTGAATTTCTTCGTTTTGAGGGCCAACGAGATCGTATCCAAGTGGGTGGGTGAATCCGAGAAGAACCTCACGAAGCTCTTTGATGCCGCTCGTAAGAATGCTCCCGCCGTTGTCTTCATCGATGAGATCGATTCACTCGGCAAGAAGCGTTCCGACAGTAATGCGTCCCATTCTGACAACCTTCTCAATCACCTTCTCCAGTTGATAGACGGCGTAATTAAGACCGAGGGCGTCTACGTCATCGCAGCGACGAATAGAGCCGATCTTGTTGATGAGGCGCTCCGTCGAGCAGGTCGGTTGAATCGAGTGATTGAGATTCCACTTCCCGACCTCGCATCGCGACGCAAACTGTTGAGCGTTTACTCCCGAAATCTACGACTCGCGTCGGATATCGATCTCGATCTGTTGGCAAAAGTAACTGAGGGAAATTCCGGAGCCGATATAAAAGCCATGTGCAACCAGGCTGGCTTGCTTGCGTTTCAACGCGAACAGTCGTTGCCGGAGGCGCGCCGGACGCATCTTGTGTCAGCAGACGACATTGAGCAGGCGCTTAGTCTCTTTGAGGTGGATGATGACATCGATCTCCTTCCGGATGATAAGCAGCAATCGAGTGCGCCACAACCGCTTAACGGAAAAGTCGAGAAGATCTCTTGGGATGATCTGATAGTTGATGAAGCTCTCAAAGAAGAGCTTCGCAGCGTGATTGAGCTCTTACGCGATCCTTCGACAGCAGATCGCTACGGTATTAAGGTGCCCAAGGGAATCCTGTTAAACGGTCCTCCGGGAACCGGTAAGACAACGCTGGCGAAAGTTGTTGCGAATGAAGCGCGACTCTCCTTTTTTGTGCTGCAGGCCAATGAAGTTATCTCAAAGTGGGTGGGTGAGTCGGAGAAGAATTTAACGAGACTCTTTCAAGCTGCCGCAAAGCACGCGCCTTCAGTCATATTCATCGATGAGATAGATGCTATCGCCAAAAATCGGGCTGAAGGAAATGCTCAGCATGCAGATAACCTACTCAATCATCTTCTGCAGCTGATAGACGGTGTCGTTGCTCGGGAAGGGGTCTACGTTATCGGGGCTACTAATCGAGCGGATCTCGTGGATCCGGCTCTGAAACGCGGTGGTCGACTGAACAAAGTCATTGAGGTCCCGCTGCCGAGCCACGAAGCACGAATAGCTCTGTTCGGAATGTATCTCTCCAAGCTTCCGTTGGCGCAGGCCGTTGACATCCATAAGCTGGCTCGGGCAACAGAGGGCAAGTGCGCGGCGGATATCAAAGAGATCTGCAATCAGGCTGGCCTCAATGCATTCAAGCGAGAGTCTGCCCGAGGAAGTCGCGAATATTCAGTTACACCCGCCGATCTGGAACTGGCTGTTGACGAATGGGTGGGACGGTAGGGAAAGGGTGCCAACGCCTGTCCGATCCACACGAACCATTACCTGATTGGTAAGGCTTCAAAAGCGAGCTTCTAAAGCACTGCTGAACCCGTTTTTCCAAAGTTTTCGATCAGGACGATGAGCGTAGTGTGCCGCATCAGCGTGACCGATGATCGTTACCGAACTCGAATAGTACTTGCTCGATTGTTGTAACGACGAAGTGGTCGCGCCCCAGCATGCATCGAACGTACGAACGTGCCTTTGGAGTACGTATTGCCGCCGCTTGTCACGATGCTTTTCAGCATTCGGCGCTGCTCCTCGTGGGTGAAAAGGTCGTCTGTTGTTATGCGCTCACTCGAGGTGGCTCCAGTATGGGGAAGAACCTGGTCGCTTTCTCCACCGAAACGCTCAAGCTCGCCAGCACCACGCGATGGGCTTGTTTGAGCTCCATTGTTACAGCCGTACATATTCGCAGCGTCACCGTAACACTCGGCGTGAGCACCTGCAGTAAAGCCGATAAGCACCGATGAGACTAGTAATACAGCTAACGCGCGCATGAGAACTCCTCCGTTCAGGTTCTACCTTATCCACATAGTATATCGCAGCTGTGTCGGCTACTAAAGTGCGCCGAGGGTGTCGCGGAATGGTCGTGATATCAACGACTTGACTCGCCGTACGTGTCGAGGGCCGTGCGGTGGGCGCGACTGGCGGGGAAAAAATGATGTGAATACCTAATCTTTCCCCGACTCTGAGGCAGCAGTTTTTGCCGTTGCTGAGCCCCCGAATCTCGCATGGTGTCGCGCTAACCCCCCTAAATCACCTTGTCGTGGCGGTGTCTGATCTTGGCGAGGGTCTTGCAATGTCTCATGAGGAACTCCACCGCTAGGTAAGGATTGCCTGGCTATGTCGTGCACAAGGATTAGCGTACCCTCATGAGACTTGAATCTGCGCTCCGCACAAGTAGGGAAGGCATCACCGCCCATGGTCAGGCCATAGCGGTCATCGGTGACAATATCTCTAACGCAAACACTACTGCCTTCAAGGAGCAGCGCGCTGAATTTGGCGATCTGTTGAGCGACCGAGTCGGGGATAAGAACTCGGAAGTTGTTGCAGGGGGAGGTGACGGTGTCGCCATGAATCGAATCCGCCTCAGCTTTGAGAACGGGGCGATTAATTCCACAGGGCGCTCGCTCGATGCGGCTCTGACAGGTAAGGGGTTTTTTCTTGTTGGCGATGCGGCTAAGCCCCAACTCACTCGTTTGGGAAGCTTCCAGATTAACAACGAAGGATTTCTCACGACATCGTCTGGAGCTCCGGTTCTTGGCTATTCCGGTGCTGATCAGCAGGTCCTCGGACCGATTCAATTGGCGCGACTTAATGTGCAGCCGGTACCTACAACCATCGCTGATATAGTCGGCAACCTCGATGCCTCCGCACCGCTCTCTAATCCTCCTGCAGCCGGTGCGAGTTATCGAGAGCTAAGTCAGGCGGCTGGTTTTGTGGCAACGCAGAGTGTGTACGACTCTACTGGTGCTCGACACGACGTGGATATTTTCTATTTCAAGACCGGGGCGAGCACGTGGACGGCGCAAGCATACGTTAACGGTGGTGATGTTGGACAAGCTGTCGATCAGCCAGTCCTCCTTGGGCAGTTGAACCTCGCGTTTAATGCGCAGGGTCAGATTGATCCAGCGCAACAAGCCCAAGCGGTGTTTAACCTCAATCCGGCGTGGAGTAACGGAGCAGCCCAGACCGCATTTTCGCTGAACATCGGTGGCTTTACTCAGTACGCAGGCGGCTCTCGTATCACAAACTCTCGACAAGATGGACGCGGTAATGGTGACGTCGTTGGGTTCCAAATCGAACCAGATGGCAAGATCTTCGGAACACTCAATACAGGTGATCGACTTCAAGCTGGAACACTCGCGGTTGGACTGGTTGTCAACAATGATGGGCTTGAACGGCAAGGCGATTCCTTGTTCGCGGTGACCCAGGAATCAGGGCCCCTTGCAATCGGTCAGGCATTAGCCGGCGGTAGGGGTGGAATTCAAGGACAAGCGCTTGAAGCTTCGAACGTTGATATCTCAGGTCAGTTCGTCAACATGATCACATATCAGCGCGGATATCAGGCGAGTTCGCAGGTCCTTTCAACAGCAAGCGACCTCATCAAGAATACGATAGCTCTCATCCGGTAATGCGGGTAAGTCGATCGGCAAGCACGCGCACGTAGCTATCTGTATCGTGTAGCGGCGTCGGGCTTTCGTTTGATTGATGAATCGCCCCAAAGAGCTCCGCCTTGTGGTCCAGAATTCTTTGTAAATCCGAATCTGCAACACCCCCGAGAGCAAGTATCTGCCGGTCCTTCAGAAAACGAGCCATCGCGTGTGTGACAGTACGGGCCGCAGCACCGTATTCGGCGGAGTGTAATCGTGCAAAGAGTCGAGACATACTGGAGGTGATATCGATCGCAGGTCGGAGGCCGAGGTCGGCGATCTCCTTGCGGAGGTAAATGTGCCCATCTAAGAGGCTCTTGACCTCGTCCGCGAGTGGATCGACATCTTCCTCCTGGTTCGTGAGTACCGTATAGAGAGCAGTTATTGAGCCGGCATGAGTTCTTCCCGCGCGTTCCAACAGTTTGGGAAGCTGTGTGTATACCGAATTCGTGTACCCGTGCCGCACTGGGAGCTCACCAGCAGCTATCCCTGTTTCGCGAAGCGCTCGTGCGGTTCGGGTCAGTGAGTCTACGATCAGCAGGACATCCTTACCTCGCTCGCGGAAATACTCAGCAATCGTCGTTGCCGTATATGGCGCGGTTTGCCGGAGCAGAGAGGAATCGTCGCTGGTGGCCACCACAACAACGCTGCGCGAGAGGCCTTCGGATCCAAGTATATCGTCGATAAACTCCTGTACTTCGCGACCGCGTTCGCCGACGAGCGCGACAACAATGACATCAACCGAGGCGTTGCGCGCGATTGCCCCAAGAAGGGTGGACTTGCCGAGACCGGCGGAGGCGAAGATCCCGATGCGTTGGCCCTTACCGAGCGTACAAAATCCGTCGATTGCACGCACGCCCGTGGCAACGATCGTATCGATGGGCGGCCGTCCGGAGCTCGGCGGTGGCTTTGCTACCAGTGGTCGTTGCTCTCGACACTTGAGCGGGCCCTTGGCGTCGAGCGGCTCCCCTCGCGGAGTGAGTATTCTTCCCAAGAGGGAGTCGCCTACCGCGATTGTGAGCTGCCGCCCCTGTGAGCGCACGGGTGCACCCGGGAATATGCCATCAGGGTCTTCAAAGAGTGCGAGGGAAAAAAGAGAGCCCTGAAACGCAGCGATTTGAGCAAACGCACTTGTGCCATCGCGCCTTTCAATAGCACAGAGATCTCCCACAGTTCCCGTTGGAAGCCTCGCGGTTATCGAGGATCCGTGCACGGCTGTGATGGTGCCGGTCACGCGCATGCATGGAGACAGTTGATGCGGATGGAGAGCCGTCACTCATCCTCCAGGGCTTTCCGCCAGCACCATTCAATAGAGCCATTGTCGCCGGAGAGCATAAAGTCCGCATCTCCGAGCTCCTGGGAGGCGCTAAGCGTGACGTGAGGCGGAAGCTGGACCGAGAGTCTCTCGAGGATAGGTGCGTATCGCGGATGGTATACGAGGGCTACGGTGCGAGAAGAGCCGAGAAAGGTCATCGCAGAATGGATCCAACTCTGAAATATCTCCGGGTCCTCGCTGAGGTTTCTCTCGATGATACGGGCCGCAAGCGCCCGTGCGAGAGATGTAATATCTACCTTGGCGAGCTCAACGGCGTCTCGATAGGTAGAGGTGATACCTTCAATAGCTGAACGCATCTCCTGCGCTGCTGCGAGGAGGCCAGAGCGATATCCTTCCGCATACCCTCGTCGGTGAGTTAGTTGATGGTGTTTTGCACATTTTCGCCGAGTCATTGCGACACGCTCTTTAGCCTGGCTATGTGCACGGTGTAGTGCGGCATGGAGAATGTCCACCGCGATCTCTGGCCGGGCGGATGGAGGGATAATTTTTGCTCGTATCATGTGGTGCACTCGAGAACGGAACCGCCGTGATCGCCAGCAGGATGTGCCTGCTGCATTCAGCTGGGTGTGGAAAGAGACTTCCTGTTGCGGATTGCGAACGTTCGACTGCAACGTCTTGGAGTGCGCTCAAAACAGCCTGAACGTATCTCCGCCAGATCGAGGACACGTTATGGTGTATCCGTCGTCTCCGCCCCGTTTTGCCTACGTTCTCAGAACGCTCACAACGGAACTTTTTTTCACCACCCAGCTAGCAATCGAGTGCAAGGGTGAAAAAGTTGCGTGTTACGCCGGCTTCTTTTCTAAAAGAGCCTTAACTGCTTGTTTGAAGTAATCGACCGTTCTGCCCTGAGCCCGGTTTATCACGTAGGAGTCTCCCTCCTTCGTTCCGATGTAGAGGCTTGGTGTACCTCGAACTCCGGCCTTCGAGCCCTCTTCCATGTCGGCTTTCACTTGGGCCTCGATAGCGGGGTCTGCGATGTCCTTCTTGAATTTCGCCATATTGAGGCCGAGCTCTTTCGCCCACGTCTCTAGGTTCTGCTCGTTAATCTGCTGCTGGTTGGCGAATATCTTATCGTGCATCTCGAAAAACTTTCCTTGGCGACCGGCGGCGAGGGCCGCCTTGGCAGCAGGCATCGCCTGTTGGTGGAAGTTAAGCGGGAACTGTTTAAACACGAATGCGACCTTGCCGGATACCTCGGGGTCCTTCAGGGTGTCGTTGATTATCGGAAGGATCTTTGAGCAGAACGGACACTGAAAATCAGACCACGCAACGATAAATGTCGGGGCCTTTGGATTCCCGAGGACGGGAGCATCCTTGGCAGGGATGGTAAACGGCCCCTGAGGAACCGGTGGCTGGGGTTGTTGCGCCGGCATCGGGCGACCTTTCACCGAATTCTCGATAGAGGCGATTTTCTCAAGGAGCGTTGTCTGTTGAGTCTTAATAGCCGCCATGTCCTTTTTTATCTGCTCTATGGCGTCGGGATCTGTGCAGGCAGCGAAGCCACATACAACGGCTGAGAGAACGAGAGATAGGTGAGAACGTTTCATACAGACATGCTCCATTTGTAAGCTGGCAGAGAGCTCCGAGTGCCCAGATTACTATAGGGAGGTGGATGGGATACCGACAAGACTGAAATTGTCCGCTCTTTGGCACAGCCAGGGGGTAGGGGAGCAGAGACGGCCCCACCATCTGGATAATCCCCTGTTCCCACGTACTCGTGCCTGTGGGCCTCCATGGCTCCGTGGATGAGCCAAACACCCAACAGCCGGTAGAAAGTTCCGTTATCTGGATTTGCGGAGGCGGAGCCGTATGACCGAGATGCAATCGAGGAGCTCCCGCGAGCGCAGGACAAGGGCGACAGCTCCAAAAACAAGTGGTCCGAGGATCATTCCCATCGCACACTCCATCAGAGGGGTCGGCCACAGCGGAGCGCAATAGTTGAGTGACGCCATCATCGCTGCGGCGGCGAAGGCGGCTTTCAGGGTGGAGCCGGTAAAGACCCTCCATGGAAAATTCCGAATTCGCAGAGCGAATAATGCAACTACGAGCAGGAATGATCCAAAAGCTGCAATGGAGGAAGCGAGTGCCAGCCCAACGTGTCCGAACGAGGCGTGCCAGGGGATGAGGTAGCGAAGGCTTGTTTGTAGGTTTACAACGGACGCAACTAATCTTTGAGTAGTCTCCGCAGGAGACAGGGGGCCCACGAGCAAGAGCGCTGCAGCGAGGTTGATGATGAGGGCACAGATACCGATAGCTGTTGGGGTGATGGTGTCTTTTCGGGCGATAAAAGCACGAACGAGCATGGAGTGGCAGCTGGATGCCCACAGGCCAAGGCTCAGTGCGCGGAGTGCCTGCGCCGTCTTTATGCTCGATTCGAGGGAGAATTCCCCCCGCTGGAAGAGGAGCTGTGTAATGGGCAGCGCGAGAGTCCATATTCCAGCTGCCATTGGGATGATGCAGAAGCTCGTAAATCGGAGAGAGTCTGAGATCCGTTTATGGAACGCATCGGTATCTGCATTAGCGGATGCGTTCGCGAGAGCCGGTAGTAATACGGAGGCAAGAGCGATTGAGAAAACACCGATCGGAAACTGCGCGACGCGATCTGCGTAGAAGAGCCACGATACGCTACCAGTGGGTAGTAGTGAGGCCAGTAGGGTCGCGATGAAGATGGTGATCTGATAGATCGAGGCTCCGATCGTCGCAGGGATCATGAGGCGTACTACTTCAAAAACGTCCCCAGACCAGATGCGAAGAGATGGCAGAAGGGATAGCCCATTTCGCTTGCATGCTGGAATCTGCGCCACGATCTGCACGAGCCCTCCAACCAGCACCGAGCTTGCGAGGATAACAGTGGCAGATGTCAGATCAGCGGGAATGGCTACGAGTGCTCCCACGATGAGCACGAGGTTCATGATGACCTGAGCCCATGCCGAGGTACCAAAGATCCCCAAAGTATTGAGTGCAGCGTTGAGCATCGCCACGAGGCTCACGCACGCGATGTAGGGGGCCATAATCCGGGTCAAGCGGATACAGAGGTCGAGTTTCTCCGGATCCGCGGAGAACCCGGGCGCTAGTATACTCACGATCTCGGGCGCGAATCCGATCATAAGTAGGGTAAGGATCGTCGTAAGGAGGATCAGGAATCCGGTTATTCGTGCCAGGGTATGGGCCGCGCTCTCTTTGCCCTTGGTCATTGAAGACGAGAACACTGGGGTGAACGCCGAGGTGAGAGCGCCTTCGGCCACAAAGCTGCGAAGAAGGTTTGGGATTCGAAAGGCGACAAAAAAAGCATCGGCAAAGATCGATGCTCCCAAAAGTCGGGCAACAAGTAGGTCTCGTACGAAGCCGAGTAGCCGACTGAGAAGGGTGAGGGCAGAGACGATAGCAGTTCCGCGAAATAGCACAGAGATACCGGAATGGGTTTATCTCCTATTGTATGCCATGAACGGTGCCGCGGTGCGAGGGTGGTTGTGAGCCATCCCATCTCGTGTGCCGGCCGTGCTGCAGCGGGTATCGATGCCCCGTCGCTTCGGGCATTGCTGCTTCCATGTCTAAGCTAGTCGAAGTGTTGCCGCTTGCTACCGAATCATGAAGCTGCGGGCTACTCGGTACAGATCCGAGGAGAGGTCGACTCGACGAGACTTGATGAGGCCATCAGCCCCTGCCATTGATTCCAGCGGAATGAAGCCGAGTTTGTCGAAGTCTCGCGTCACCATAATTCCACTGTTTCCACCGAGGAGGTGCTGAACTGCTCCGTAGCCGAGGAATTTCGTGTATTCGATATCGAACGAGATCGGATCGCAGCATCGAAGCTCGTAACCGATATTCTTTGTGATCATGTGCACGTCGAGTTTTGCTGCCTTCAGCATCTCTTTGAGCGGTGGAATGAGTACATCGCCGAGCTCTACCTGAGAGTATCGGATTCGGCCCATGTCGTCGCGAACCGCGCCTTGGAGTGCTGAGCTCTGGCCGGGATCGAGACAGTCCAGGATACCCTCCGCCAAGATGATCACTCCATAGTTCTTCCCCATAGAGAGGCGCTTTCGGATCGTGGAGAACAGGATCGCTGAGATGTCTTCTGGTTTCGGCGAGAAACCTTGAAACTCCTCGGGGATGAGGGCGGATGTCGCACTTCCGGCGAGGCCCATACCGAGTGCCAGAAAGCCCGCTTTTCGTCCCATCGTTGTCGCCAAGAACCAGCGACGACAGGTTTTGGCGTCCTCTCGCAAGATCTCGACGATCTTGGTGCCCTGGTGGAGCGCTGTTTCAAACCCAAAGCTCGGATATTTATTGGGGAGGATTAGATCGTTGTCGATGGTCTTGGGAACGTGGACCACTGAGATTGGGCCGTTAAGTTGGGAGAGCTTGAGGCTCAGGTAGGCAGACCCCTCTCCGCCGATTACAATCAGCTTATCGATATTGTGTCGCTGGAGGCCCGCAATGAAGTGGTCGAGATGTTGTTGATCCTTGATCGGATTGAAGCGAGAGGTTCCGAGGATCGATCCCCCTTTGTTGTAGATATTGCTCACCATATCTGAGGTGAGGTCTATCACTGCTCCGGGCTCCCCAAGCGTAATGTCCTTGAAGCCGTTGACCAGTCCCTTCACGGTGTAGCCGCGGTTGTTCGCCTCTATGACGCTTGAGTAGATAACTGAGTTGATTCCTGGTGCTGGTCCACCGCTTACTACGATTCCGAAGCTCTTGCGTGATGACTCGTTCGTTGAGGACATGGATGGCCCTGCGTCTGTATCTAAGCAATTACAATGCATGCCTGTGCCCACGTTCGACCGG
>JBIIYC010000081.1:0-11867 GCA_044347025.1 Bdellovibrionota bacterium | reverse complement strand
AAGAAAAAACACACCAAGAGTGTCAAAAGATCGCCAAAGCTGATGAGCCATACAAGGGAAGCCGCGCTGCCATTCTGGGGAGACGTTCGCCACTTATCCATGCGACCTCCCCTCTGCGTACAAACGGACCGAAACTCCGTCCCGCAGCCGCTCCGTGGCCTGCTCGATACGATATATCGCAGCCCCTACGGGAACCTGCTGCTCGTGGAAAAATCGCTCAAGCGCATCTACCCGCGCTGATATAGTAGCGATATCCGATTCCCTCATCTCGAGGGGAGAGCGAGCAACCTCAAATACAATGCTCGCCTGAACATCGTGTTTTTTGAGAACCGCTGCGATGGCGGTAAGTTGCGCGTGGCCTTGAGCGACACTATCGCCAACAACAAATGGATTAAAGGTCAGCGGCCCCGCCAGAGTAGCACGTGCGGGAAGCTCCATTCGGACCGGCTCTGGTGTATTCGATACACCGTGCGTTGGGCTCTGAAACGCAGCAACGAAGAAAACAAGCATTATCAGCAGGACCGCAACGTACTGAGTGTAGAATGCCCGCAGAATTTTTCTATCGGGCCCAAGGAGCGTCATATCACTTGAATTCCACTAATAGGCATTTGCTGCAAGCGCTGCATAGCTTTGTAGTCGTTGCTCCAACATCAACGGGTTCTCAAGTCTCGCAATACTTGTAAGCCCCTCAAGTGTGATGTTCTTGCACTGCTCACGCTCCTGCGCTAACAAGCGCAATTTTCCCGCCATCGGAAAGAAGAAGAGATTTGCGCTGACGGAGCCATACAGGGTTGCAACCAATGCCATCGCCATCGATGGACCAACAGTTGCAGGATCTTGTAGAGAACCGAGCATCTGAATAAGGCCAATCAGGGTACCAATCAGGCCCATCGCTGGGGCAAAATTCCCCATAGTCTCCCACACCTGTACCGACCGCCAGGCCTGGTCTGTGGACGAACGCATCTCCGTGCTGAGGATACGTTTGATGTCATCAATCGCTTGACCATCAACCACGAGATTCATCCCGAGCTTCAAGAATTCGTCGGTCACGCCAGTAACCTCTTCTTCTATTGTGAGTATCCCCTGCTCCTTTACCTGACGGGATAAGGCGAGCAGGTACTCCATGCGCTCACGTGGCTCAGGGACATCTTGAAATATCGCGGAACGACCAGCACCAATCGCGGCACGGACGTCGGCGAGTGAGAATTGAATAAGGGTGCTCGCTAGTGTTCCACCCAGAACGAGCAGCAATCCCTCGGCGTTCAGGAAGCGAGTTGGAGAGCCCCCGGAGAACGCGCCAAATATGAGAAGTAATCCCGCACAGGCCAACCCCGCCAGGATTGAACCGTTCAGGGAGGTCGCACTCCGCGTACTCCGCCCCTGCGGCATCATTTGGTAGCTTTGAAACTCAAAATCCTTCATGCCCGTATCCGTCTCAGATCCCTCTTCACATGGCCCACTGCGTGCGGGTCACGTTCATGACACCATCGCCAGTAGCAGCAAGTCGGATGCCAGACAGGGCGTCAAAGCTCTCCGCTAACCACATGAAATAACTAGACTGACGAGTTCGGCGTGCTCATTTTTTGGCACAAAAACCCGCCACACAGAGTTGAGATGTCAATGAGTCGACAAAAGGATGCGAAGATATGAGTCGCGAGAGGCCACCTGCGGGGGCTATTACCGCCGGGTGTACTTCATTTCAAGCGACGTAAACTCCTTACCGTTGGGAGCCGTGTCCACCATGATGAACTCATACTCGTCCCGGTTCTTTATCTGCAACGAGGAACGGACGGTCTTGAGAGCGCCGAGAAGAGGGTCGTATACCTCGCTCTTCATTTCAAAAATGTTCCGGTCCGGAACGTACCGACCACTTGAGACGGCGATGGCAGTGTTGAGGGAATCGATCCAGACAAACTTAAATTGGCGGGCGCCGTTATCATACCCCATCAATCCCATCCCCTGAAACCGCTCGCCTCCGGCCTCTCCCTGGAAGTCCTCCTGTAAGAAGCGAGCTCCAAGAACCCAGCGAATCGAGGATCTTCCCTTGGAGACATCCGGACTGGCCCCCGGCTCACTTCTGAATGAAATCGTGCTCTCCCATTCCCCGGCGAACATCTCCAGTAGCTTGTGAGAGGGGCCCGGCTTACTCAGCGACGCCCACTCCATCGGAGTGAGTCCGTTCGGAGATACTCCTTCGTTCGATCGAACCGAGCATCCCAACACAAGGGGAGAAAGCACAATGCACAACCACCAACCCACCATACTTCTCATACGATTCCTCTCTAAAACCACCCCGAACAACTGTATCGCTACGCGCCCTCCACTCTGCCGTGGCCACGTTCGGGGCGCAACAAAAAACCACCACCGGAGACGCCTTGCCGATTTACCCTCTCCAACGCACAATAAGCCCCTATGGCTCTTGTAACACCTCGCCGTATCAACGCATTCAAACGCCCTCCGCGTCTCACGGAAGGTGACACCATTCTCATCGTATCGCCGGCAAGTCCCCCGACAGACTCGGCCGTGTTTCGAAAAGCCAAGCGCTATTTCTCACAATGTGGATACAGGGTTGAGTTCGGAGAGCACGCCAAAAACACCCTCGGATTTCTTGCTGGAAATGACCGGGCTCGCCTTGCCGACTTGAATCGAGGACTACGATCGAAGTCGGTTCGGGCGATCCTGTGCGTTCGTGGTGGCTACGGCACGGGGCGTATCATACACGGAATCGATTTTGCGGCGCTCCGAAGAGACCCAAAAATTATCGTTGGATGTAGCGACCTCACGACGATTCTCAGTGGCGCGGCTTCTCAGTCGCGCGTGATATCGTTTCACGGCCCCACCGTTCAATCGCTGATGGATTCGGATTGCCCCGCCTTTACAAAGAATTCTCTCATGCATCAGATCTCCGGCGCCAAGCAAGCGAGGAGCTCAATCCTATCTAATTACCCTGATGCAAAAAAAACTATCGACGTGGTCGGTAAAGGGCGCGCAACCGGTCGGCTGCTCGGCGGCAACCTTTCTATCATCCTCTCGTTGATTGGCACCCCCTTTCTCCCCTCGTTCGATGGAGCGATCCTCTGCCTCGAAGACGTCGGCGAACCTCCCTTTCGTATCGATAGAGCGTTGACGCATCTGATAAATCTTGGGCTTCTGCAATCGGTCCAAGGCTTTGCCCTCGGGATATTCGACCGCTGTGCCTATCGTGCCGAGGAGGCTCGCCGCAAACAAACCCTCCGCGATGTTATCGTGGACCGACTGAAACCTCTTAAGAAGCCGATTGTTATGGGGCTACCCTTTGGTCACGTCCCTTTCAACGCGACACTACCGCTTGGCGCTCTCGCGACACTCGACGCGACGAAGGGAGATCTAGTGCTCGAACAGATGGGCGTGGGCTGAGCGCACACGAAGTTCTCTAACGGCTGCTTGGTTCCTCCAAGCGACGGCCCTCAGGGCTGTATTTCCGCACTTCGCTGGTCTTAGCATTCTTGTCCACAACCTTCACAGCGACAAAGGGCTTGGCAGCCTCTGGTTTCGCCACTTCAGTTATCAGGGACGAAATCGGCTTCGACGATTCGTTCGGACGACGGTCTCCCTGCCCTCGGAGCCCAAGCGTGATCTTACCGTGTGCAGCTGCTAAGGCGACGCGCATCGAATCACGAACGGATAGGAGGAGGGTCACAGTGACAAGCTTATCGGATGCGGTTTGCCTCTGCGTATTGCCCTCTGTCGCCCGATTCGATGCAAGCACACGCACAGGGCCGGCCAGTACTGTTGCTGTGTCTTTGCCGAGAGCATTCGTCAACCACACTAGATCAACATCGGTACCCGGCTGTGCCCATCCATCTACATTGTCCAAGAGTGGCTGTTCCACCAGAAGCGCAACCGCTCGGTAATTCTTGGGGAGCGCGGCGGTGAGTACGTGGATCGGCTGACGGTTCGTTAACGTACCTTTAACTATCGGCTGTCCCTTTACGAGAACTCCTTTTGCATACATTCCCTTAAGCTCATCGAACGACCGAATCACATCGCCCGATACCAGCTCCTCAGCCAATCTCTCTTTCCGAAACATCGTGGGCTGGAATGCGGTCCCTACCTGCAAGGTATCCACAGGAACTAGAATATCTACTCCCGGAATGACTGCTACCGGAACCTCTTGAGTAGTTTTGGCATCGCTGGGAGCACTTGAAACATGGAGGTAAAGCCCTATGAC
This sequence comes from Bdellovibrionota bacterium, assembly GCA_044347025.1. Lineage (GTDB taxonomy): Bacteria > Bdellovibrionota_C > UBA2361 > UBA2361 > OMII01 > OMII01. Next base: position 7,657 of record JBIIYC010000081.1, on the reverse strand, counting down.
CCCCAAAAATGCAAACGCAAAAGCCCCTCCTCCAATCAACAAGACAGGATCATAATTGGAGCGACCCCGCCGTCGTGAGTTGAATTTAGTTCGGCCCAGCGCCATATCCCTCTTTGAAATTACCGATTACGCGAGTTCACTCCCGCGTGCTCTGCTCTCATAGGAACTATCGGCACACATGCGAAAAAAGTGGAGAAGATAACGCACAAAGCAGCAAGGCACGCACCAGCAAGTAGTTTCAGGCACTTAGACGCTCTTTTACCAGTTAGCTGTCGTGCGGTCGACCCGGACGCGACACCGGACGTCCTTACGATCCGACCGAAAGGACGCGGAGCTGGCCAAGGAGGAACACCAGGGCAATTTCGACCCGCATGACCCGCGGGCCTAATCCAACTCTTTCAAATCCACGCGCCTCAAACTCAGCCACCTCTCGTTGACTCCATCCACTCTCTGGTCCAACGGCAACAACGATCGGCCGGTCTGTATCGAGCCGATCAACAATCGTAAACTCTCGTGCGTTGGGATGAGCAAGCAATCTCACCGTGTCGTTCCCTTCGACAAGGCTCTCGAGGTGCGTGCGACAAAAATAGGAAAATGAGCGATGCACATGAATCGTGGGGGAATACCCCTCGCCGATCTGCTCAAGCGCTTTGACTGTTTCATTTCGAAGATGTTCCGGCTCAAGCAATGTCGCAGTGGTGTAGCTTTTCTCCCCCAGTTCTGTGCTGACCAGGTGCAGCGAGCGCACACCCGTCATTACCGCTGCCTGAATAACTTTCTTTATCGTTTGGGGACGAGAGAGGCCTATCACTAGGTCGAACGGGAGAAGTGGTGTGGATGGCTCCTGGCGAGTAATCTCCATCGTAACTTCATGTTTTGCTACAGAGCAAAGCCGGGCGGCTCCTTTGTTGCCACCCCATAGAGCTATCGTAATCTCTTGTCCTTCGCGCGCCTCGTATTCGCGACTAACTGCCACAGCTCGTTCACCACGAAGAACTATCTGCTGAGGGGTTATGCATTCGTTGGGAAAGACAATAAGAGAATTCACCTACTCATTCCTCTTGAAACGATCGCCCCCTTAGGGCACGAGAGTACTCACTGCTGCGGACGCCACTGCCGAGGTCTGCATGTGGTCCCATGCATGTCCGAAAACTGGCGCGCCCATCTTTCCATTTCCGATCTGCCGTATCGGTGGTCGCTGCCCGAAGAGCTTGTGTTGCCGATTCAGAAACTCCCGCAGAAATACCTCATCAAGGATCTGCCCGCAACACCGCGCCCGGGCAACACACTCTGGCGAAGCGTTCACAATACCACACAGGTCACCGATCGTGTGGCACCCGCCATGACCTCGCTCGACTAGATCTGAGGAGGACCACCAACGATGATTCATGGCTTTTAAGAGCTCCACGAGCACCCGTATATCCAGCAGAGACTCTTCCATCGATTTGCGCAGGGTCCGACAACTATCGTCCTCACGAGAACAGGCGACCACCACGTCTAACGGATTGAGCGATTTGTCGCGACACAATGCCTCAAGACGACTTGTTGTTGGAAGCAGCCAACGCGCTTGCGACTGAGACTCAATCCCTAACCGCCCATCTACCTGGGGCGCGCTCGTATTCTTGCGATGTTTGCTTTCCAACACAGATTCAAGTGCCAAGTATACTTGGTCAACCAACGCTTGTAAGCTGTCGGGAACACTCCGTCTGAGCACTTCCCATGCTTCCGAACTGGACGGATTCACCCACGCGACGGGGATACCACACCGAGCGTTAAAAGCCGCACGCTCTGAAGCGCTCGCACCTATAGCTTCCTGTACCTGCAACTCAATAGCCCCCTCCAGTAACAAGAGGAGCGCCTCGATGATTACCACCTCACGCCAACTACCGCTTCGCCTAGGATCAAAGAGCGCATCGGTTGGATCAAGCTCTACGAGTTGCCGCTTAAGCATCGTCGCAGCCTGAATAAGCTCAGGACTTACTCCGTCAAGGGTCGATGGCATCGGGATACGTCGCACAATCCCCTCGGGAAGCTGAATCTTACCACCGATGCTTCGTATACACGCCGATGCAAAGCGGGAGTTGAGGAACCCCACGATTCGAAGATCAGTACAATAAACCCCTGATGCTGCCGCTCTTCCGATACTCCACCCCTCCTCTTTTACCCGAAGACCGAGGCTTCCATTTGCAAACCAGCTATAGGTCCAACCTGGTTGCGCTATCCATTCCTCAGCAGCCGCTCGAGCACGTACGGAGCGAAAGTAGGCGTGCTTGCCGGACTCCCAGTCGATAATCCACCGATTATTTCCACACCATCGCGTATAGCCCCCACCTTTCGCGTGAATACGCCAACGATATCTGTCCGGAGGTATCTCCCACACGAATCGCACATAACGAGCATCGTCACTCGTTTGGAGTCCAACTACAACGCGAGCGCGGTCTCTAAGATGCGCCTCGGATCGAGATAACACTGAAGGGACTTCACTTTTTTGCAGTAGTATCCCACCAATGTCACCATCAACAAGGCTGCGCTGAGAAATCATCGCCCCCGGGAGTCCGGCAGTAATTGCAACACCAAACGTATGGAGGGCTTGCTGCTTTCCTTTGTAGGATATCTCCTCGGTGGCATTCAGGTACGGAAAGGCGTGATCCAATTCCGGCGGAGTCTTTCGTGCGCACAGAACTGACACTCGAACTCCGTCGTGCAGAGCGATTTGAGTATGAAACGCTCTGTGTCCCAACTCACAGACGGCATCAAATGACAGCTCCCCCAAGAGCCCCCGAAATGTTCCATCGCCGCATCGCAACCCTGCATATCCTGCAAGACGCAACCACTTATCGGTCGTTACAAATCCGACGCCTCCGCCGCATGTTGTCATCTCAACACACCGCTGCATAAACGCCGCACAGAGATCGACCTTGGCTGATGGATAGTTGAGGTCCAAATAAGCACGGAATTGATTCGAAAGCTTTCTTCTACCTAGGTAGGGGGGATTCGTGAGCACGGCATCAAAGGTGCGCTGAGCTGAAATACCGCTACGATCCAGCGTGCCATAGGGACCATCGACAACCCGTATGGAGTGCTGCAAGGTTCTCCACAGCTCGAGCCGATCCCCCAGATACCCCGACACCACATATTCCAAAAAAACGACGAGTCTACATATCTCTACAGCCTCGGCATCGATATCAAATCCATGGACCGTATGGTTTATCCCAGCCGAAGCGGAACCTTGGTTCAAAAAAAACCTGACTGCACTTGCAAGAATATGCCCGGCACCACATGCGGGATCACAAAGCGCAAGCCCAGCCGAAGCCGTCCCCGCGGTAACATGAAGGGGTAGCCGTCGCATGGTATGCGCTACCAAGAAGTCAGCGATGTACTGATCGGTAAATACTTGGGTAACTACGCCAATATCAACCTGCTCCGGCTGCTGCTTTGCGCGCGAGCTGACGGCCCAGCTCTCCGCATCTCGTCGAGATTCATTCCAGATCTGATATATCCAACCGAGAGAAACCGGCTGTATCTCGTGTAGTCTTGGCCCCGCAGAGAATTCCCCGAGCATTGGAAAACCACGCTCGATGAGAGGAATAGAAACCCCGACGATCTCCTCCACCTCATCCAAGCTCCGTACCTCCCTTTCGACAAAAGAAGAAAGTAGTTGGAGTACAACAGTTACAACGACACCATCCCGAGCGGCACGAACGACTGCCGGATCTCGACCATGAAAACGTCGATACATCGCACGAGCGTATGCGCACAAAGAATCGAAATCGGTGTGAATAGCCCGTGTGGCCATCGCTCTAGTGCCTCATCTCGTCCATTTCAGCAGTCGGATTCCATCGTACTCCGATGAAAGGCCAGCAGCCCACAGCCTACCGCACGGGGCTGAAAAAATCCCCCCAGCCGTTCCGTCATAATGCCTGTCGATTGAAACATTTATGGGATTGCGGGCCCCTTTCCTGAACCCTTATCGGCAGGCATGTTTGACTTATCCCTCACCCGATTGGTACAGTGGTTGGACAGAGTCATTCCACGCATATCCCGGAGGACAGATGGGTTTTCGGCAGAAGTCACTGTCAAAGCCAGATGAGGTCAGCGAACAAGAGGACCTCAGCTCGAACGCGGCTTCTCGCAAGACGTCGAAAGCTGCGCCCACCAAGAAGCCACGCACAGTGCGTGTGGTTTCCCCCACTCCGACGCTCAAAGCAGTTTTATCAGCACCAGCCTCGCCGTCAAAGCCACTTGCCCAAGTAGCAAATCCCGACGACATCGCAGCCCAGAAAGTTGAAGAGGCAAAACAGGCTCTGGGAAATTTGGAGAGTGAGGTTATATCCGCGCTGTTTCCAGCTACAGGCCTACCGCAATCATTCGAAGAGGTAGCCACACGTCTGGGTATGACGGTCTCAGAGGTGAAAGATATTGCGGACAACGCCTTGCGAGGTCTCCGCGGACCGAAGCAGCAGTCGCCGCGAATCAGCACCGTCTGGAACTAGCTCCCGCCCCGACTAACGACAATCCTTCGGACATGTTGCTACGCTCTCGGGACACGGACAGCCGACCGCCATGCACACCATCTCCTGACATACGCCATCACCGCACAGGTCCTTGCATGCTCTTTTCGGCGCATCACTCTCTTGAACGAACTCCCTGCCGTCTTTCGAAATACACCGAGGTGGATAACTTTTGAGAATCTTCCCCTCCCGCCGCACGCACTCATCAAATGAAGTAACCTGAGCGTCTCGTTCCACCCGAACAGAGGGAGTGCCGTCTGCGCTGGCTGAGCGCATGTCTGTGGCGATCGTCATCCACGCCAACACGACCCCTACACATCTAATCCTTAGTGACATACCCAACACCTCGCTCGCCCTGCTACTTCCGACATTAATCAACAATCAGGAGACTCAAATTCTCCCCTATGAGACTCAAAGTGATCTCGGGAGACAAAAACCGAGTAGTCTGTCCGAGTTTTTCCACTCTGAAAAACGCGACACCACTCCGGGGACTCCAGGAGTAACGACACGAAGGGGCTGCCGTGGCGCCACACTATCGTTTTCGGATCGACAGCTCGAATATAATCCTCCCAATTCTCCCGCCCAAAAAACGCATCATCATACATTCGCCAGATAGAGGGAGCATTCACATTTGTTCTCCCGTCAATCGGCACTTTATAGCGTGGCTCGCCATCCGAACCGCTAAACCGATACAACAGGTAACCCCCGGTTCCAAATTCGTTGAGAACTGGGTGTAACAATCCCTTCTCCTCGATAAAATCAACCGCTTTCTTCGGCACGAGTCCGAGATTTAAGGGCTCGCGAAGAAGATTCGATACAGTAACTACCGCCAAACAACCGATGAAAAATGTGATCGCCCCCAGCGTCTGAACACTCAGTCGCTGGAAGAATGTCTCCGCCCCACACAACGCTCGTCCAAGATTTCCACTCATCTCTTTGGCATAGTCAGACTCAGTCGTCTCGCGCCACCAGGATGCCAGAAGCATACTGAGCACAATTGCCGCGAAGGGAAGAAACTTAACAGCAGCAAGGCCAGCCATAATCATGCCACCAGCTAACACAATCCGACTGGGTGGCGGCACTCGGCGCCCTTGAAAGGAAAGCGTGAGGAGTAGGAACAGCTGTATAAGTACGAAGCCCGTCGAAAACTGAAATATGTGGGCGGGTCGAAATTCATCGATCGAACTGAACTGGACTGTATGACCGCTCTTTTGCATGAGGGTTAACCATTCAGCTCCATAATACGGAGTAAGAAGCGTGCCCACAAAGAATGCTCCGCTCGCACCGAGCGCTCTGCGTAAAGACACAACGCCCCTCTCCGACTGCACCGTCCACAAGAATACCCCGACCAAACCTAGAACTGTCGTGATGTGAGTGTTAGCCCACGCCGCACCAACGACAACGAGCAAAAGCATCGTCCATCGAGAGCTCCCGGAACGCACCACTCGGTCCGCAAGGGCGAGCGCGGCCAGAAATATGATCCAGACGAGAGTCTGAGGACGCAGACTAAAATGAGCAAAGCAGGCGATGGTCGTATATGCACCGAGCACCGCGCCCACAAAGAGAGAACCAGCACTGAGCCCGAGGAGGTACTGCATAGAGATAGCCAGCGCTATCGCCAACCCAAGCTGCAAACGAAGGAGGCCGTCCAATCCCCACCATTTTTCTACGAGCGCATAGACCACCTCGTTGCTCCACGAGTATGCGACCCAGGGATGTCCCGCTGCAAAAAGATTCCAGTAATCGAATCGGGGCACCGCATGGTGTGCAAGAGTCCAGCGACCCACCGTGATGTGCCACCATAGATCGGGATCCCCGATCGGGATGCAGATGTATGAACCGATCAGAACTGCAAGGGACAACCACGCTAGAATTCTCATACTCAGCTCTGTCCTACGTAGCTTGCTTGGCTACTCACACAATCGATTACACGCCAGCGCTTCTCTTCCTGGCCAGGCCAAGCACCCGCGCTGCACATGCACTATCGGCATTTTTCCGGGCCGAACACAGGGGAGTTTCCAAAACGACGTCACAGCCGCGCCAGATGTCGACGCTCTCTGTGGTGTGGGAACAGGGCTTAGTGCTACCAACTACTTACGCGCTATAATTCCAGCGGCCTGAAGCTTTGAATAGTTATCCCCCGCCACCGCCCCGTTCATCCCACTAGCTGCCATTAAACGCACAGCTGCCGCCAGTTGCTTGCTCGCAGCTTTTCGGAGCTTGTTCCGTTTTGGGTCCCTGGTGAACTCAACTAGAAGCGCGATTGCATAGTTATTTCGCACGGCGACCTCAAGCGAAGCATTTCCGCCCCCTCGTAACTCACTCAGTGCATACTTGAAAGCGACAATCGCCTGCGAGAGCTCCTGCTCGTTTACCTCAGCACCACGCACAACTCTCCCTAAATGGTACGTCCCCAACATCCACATCGGAACAGCAAGGTGCACCCGCGAAGCTCCTTGAGTTGGCACCCGAAACAAGGTCTGCAACCGCCGGTCGAACTGAGCACTATCTTCGGGGGCTATTGAGTCGGCCGAGAACTCCTTCCAAAGAAGGATCAACTTGCTCAGAAAGAAGATCGATACCTCCCTGTGTCCATGTTCCAGCGTGACGTGTGGAATCGAGCGAATAATCTGAAGGGACGGCAGTGAGCCGCTCTCAATCAATCGATGCGCAGCGCTTGACGCCGGCAGATCGGCAAATACAAGTGGCGGATTGTATCGAAGCGATATCGTCATCTGCTGGGGCGTGCCCCAGATTATTCCACCGATCTTCGGAAATCTCTCCATCGCTTCGAGAGCGTCATGTGTATTCGCGACTCGCTGATGGTACACACCGATCAGCCGATCAAATGAACCACCAAGCACCCGACGAAGCTGATCGCGGTAGATACGCCTCTCCTGCTGTAAATCGTTTTGACTAACGGTCGCCACCAGGACCGCACCGTGCGACAAATTCGCGTACGAGAATCGGATTAATGCTCCGCCCATTACACCGATTGCCGCCACCACGAACACCGCTCTTGGAATACGGATTCCGCCAATCGAAAGGCGCCATAGGAACGCAAAAAGAAGAGGTACCAGCAAAAGCTGCGCAAGTGGCTTCTCCGAGCCGGGCAAGAACGCAAAGAGCATCCCTAGACCCACAAT
>JBIIYC010000236.1:0-3519 GCA_044347025.1 Bdellovibrionota bacterium | reverse complement strand
GTGCGGCAATGGCACCCTCCGCGAGATGCAAATTGGAAGGGAACTACCCCAACCGAAGGTAATCCGCGTGTGCATCGACAGCTGAGATCTTGAGAGAGACGCGGTCGCCAAGCTTCGCCCGCTGCTGCAAGCGAACCATGGAGGTAATATAGACTTCGTCCAGCTCTACCAGCGGTGACTTCAAGTCGGTGCGAACCACCGTAGCCTCAATCGGTTTGTTGCGATCCCGCTGCTCTAAGTAACGCAGCAGCCAGTAGCGCTTGGTCTCACGGCTTGCGAGATTGGCCGACTGTAGGGAGTTCTCCAACTCCGCTGCTATGGGCTCAAACTCCTCACGCCCGATCCACGGCTTACCGGAGCGGAAGAACTCAATAAACTGCCGTTGATGACAGAGGTCCATATAGCGGCGAATCGGTGATGTCGCCTGGATATATGCGTTGAGGCCAAGTCCAGCGTGATACTGTGGCTCAAAGGAGACTGAGGACTTCTTCATCTTGGAGCGGGCTGAAAAATCTTTTGCTGGGCCGTCCGGCGCATCGGCACGATCGCTACGGTGGTCATCCTCGGGGCGCTCCTGCCCTCGGAACATTGCCGGAAGATGATGCTTCGCGGCGAAGTCAGCCATGATGCTGTTCGCCAATACCATCATCTCGGATACGAGAATTCGCGCCGGACCATCCTCATCGATCTCAAGCAACCGAACCTCTTTGCCATCAAAAAACGGCACTGCATCCCGCTTGTGGACACGGATTGCTCCGCCCCGTATTCGGCGCTCTTCACACGCCGCCGCTATGTCATGGAGCAATAAGAGAGTAGGCTCACCATTTTCCAACAACTCGTCGACCTGGTCGTAGCTATACCGTTCCTGCACCTTAATAAACGAGGGCTGCACGGTCGACGACAATACCTCAAAGCTCGGGCTTAGGTTGACCATCACCGAGAGACACGCACGAATACGCCCGGCAACAAGGCTGAGCTGCTCCTCCGAGAGGGAATCAGGCAGCATGTTAACGGTCTGATCTGCGCAGTAAATCGAGGTCGCGCGACGTCGCGCCGAACGATCCAAAGCCGAACCGGGCGTTACTGCAAGAGTAACATCGGTAATATGAATACCCAGCTCATATCCGTCCTGCGTCTGCTCGATCGAGAGAGCGTCATCCATATCTCGGGTCGATTGGTCATCGATCGTAAACGATCGCACACGGGTGAGATCACGTCGAATAGCTCGCTCCGCCTCGGGATACTCTGCAATCGTTTCTGGAAGCTTTAACGATCCTGCCTCTGCGAACGCTTCCTCACTGTGGCGCACCGGGATTTCGTGTCGAATAAAGGAGAGATTGGTGTGCTCGTGAAAAATACCTGCTTTTCGCAGCACTTCAAACGCTCGCTTCTCAAGAGGAAGGCTCTCTGGAATATGGAGCCGCTCAGCGCAGAGATGCACGAATTCGCGCGCCTCTTTCTGCCGAGCTGGGTCTGTATGCACAACGAGCGCCGCGACCTCTTCAATGAGGTGAATGGCATCTCGAAGCTCTGCCGGAATCGCTCCTGCTTTATCAGGGGTCCGCGCTTCAAGGAAGGCAAGAGCCGAATCACGCAAGGCTCTCTTGCGGCTCTTTGCCTCTTCAGCTTTTTTGAGATCCTCAACCACCGCAGCGGGACGTGGCTCAAGCGCGTCTCTATCGCGCTTAAAATGTACGCGCTCTCGAATGATCGCGACCCGCAACCCAGCATGTTGCTCACAGAGATCGGAGCCGAAGTAGGCTTGGCAGATCTCTGATACTGAATACGGACGGATCTCCTCGTTGAGAAACGACCATACCTCCTGCACATCAAGCTTGAGCGCCTCCTCCTGTATCGTTGCTGCTACACGGTGGAGCGCTTCGAGGCGCGCCGCATTAGACGATACTGGTGGAAGTGCCTTGGTAGGAAGCACGTAGAGTCGGTTCCGAGCAAGCTCTAGCTCTCGGCCTCGCTCGGTGAGCACACCAAGCTTATCCTTCTTTATGCCGGTCACGAGACCAAGGATAACTTGACCATCATCTTCATACTGGACCAGTGCCCCGACCGGTGAATCGGTAGCAGGTGGCTTCGCTGATGAGGATTTCGGAGAGTTTTTAGGTAACATAGGGAGAACGACAAAAGTCCGTAGCGAAATGACGGGTGGTGCCCCTCGCTATCAACTCGCAGAGGCGAGTCTCCACAACTCTGCGCGACCAACGCGACAAAGTCAAATATCCGCGTATTTTACGGCAATTGTTCAAAAGTCCTGCGTGGCAGCCAGCTTTGTCACACGCAAAGGATGGCGTAACACTCCACAAGCTACGGCCTCACGCCGGCAGCTACAGACTGGAGAGAATTTGGCTATTAAATCGGTCTGCATTTCCAGCGATTACACCGACCAACTCCTCAGCCGATCCTGCCGGCCCCTGGAGGAGCCCTCGCGAGACGTTCACCAACGCGCCGCCCCGCTTTCCTGCACGTGTGCCGAACCCCGCAACCGAGTCCTTGGCATCAGCACCTTGGGCTCCAAAACCCGGAATAAGGAAAAAACTCGTCGGCATCGTCTCTCGCAGGTGCCGCGCTTCGTCCGGATACGAGGCGCCCACAACGGCTCCAAGCCCCGACCATCCACATCTACCCGCGAGCTTTTCAGCGTGCGTAGCGATCCACCGAGCGATGTGATCACTGACTGAGCATCCCTCTGCCACCAATCCCTGGATAGCCTTAGCGCCCGGATTCGATGTTTGCACGAGGATAAAGAGCCCCTTGCCACAGCTCTGGGCATCATTCAGAAACGGCTCCAACGTATCAAATCCAAGGAAAGGATTAATCGTAAGCGCATCACCTTCAAACGCATGAAACGGCCTGCCCCGTACCGAGACACCACGAAGGAATGCAGCACTATACGCCGCCGCGGTCGAGCCGATATCTCCCCGCTTAGCATCGATAACTACCGGCAGACCTTGCTCTCGCGCCGCGGCACAGAGTCGGGAAAATGCCGCGAGTCCAGGTAACCCATACTGCTCAAAAAAGGCGATATTTGGCTTAATCGCCGCCACTCGACCCGAAACAGCCGCTAGAAATATCTCACTAAACTGAACCAACGCTCGCTCCACGAGTTCAGCATCCGTCTTCGAGTGCTTCTCCGCGTCATTCAGCAGGAAGGATGGGAGCGCATCGAGCACCGGATCACACCCAGCAATCAAGTGACTCTTAGTTTTCTCAATTACACTCTGAACTCGATCGGCAAATGTAGTCATCCTGTCGTTTCCACTAAATCGTTGAGCACTACAAAGGGGTCACGCGTCCCGTCATCATGTAATGCGCGCTGGACCTCTCGAATCTTCTCAAAGAACACACTCCACGAGCCATGTGACTGCACGAAGAGCTTCTCGAAGAGTCGCAGCTTAGTCAGATAGAGTTTGTACTGTATAATTTCAGCGTTGTTAACGGTTTTAAGTACCGAGGTCGCTGGATAGTGCTTTCGAAACGGGGCAACCGCCTCCTGAAACACCCGTT
>JBIIYC010000235.1:0-3525 GCA_044347025.1 Bdellovibrionota bacterium | reverse complement strand
CGCATAGCACTCTTCGATCAGTGGCGCTTTCACTGTTTTCGCTGGTTTGGGTGTGAGGCCGAAAGCTACAAATTTGTCCGGAACGTCGCGGAGGCTCGTCGTGCCGCATCGCACAACCTTCTTCAGTAGCGGCGCTGAGGGAATGTTAAGGACACACTGCTTGCTCTTTCGTAACAGTCCAAAGCTCTCATTGTGATCGCTCACGACGAGCGCGAGGCGAGGAGGCTCAAAATCGATCATGGTCTGCCACGATAGGGTCATTACGTTTATCCGGCGCTTATGGGCGGTCGTAACGAGTAGCACCGGCCCGGGCTCGAGTAATTGGTATACATTGCGCAAGGGGTATGATTTTTTGGACATGCAGCACCTCATGCGTACCTTACATCTGACACGAAGATCCGGTATGCGTGTGGTTTGGGATCGCTCGGGTGGCGTAGCGAAGAGGTCAGTTCTCAATAATGACTTCAACTCGACGGTTCCGCTGCCGCCCCTGTTCGGTTCGGTTTGAGGAGATTGGGTTAGTTTCCCCCATGGCCCGGATGGTGATGCGATGCTGCGGCACCCCACTCAATTCTAATTCTTGCGCGACCCGTCTCGCACGGGCGTCAGAGAGTCTGTAGTTGTAATCGATCGTTCCGAGCGAGTCCGTATGCCCCTCAACAGCCACGTGTCGGTGAGGAGCGCCTCTGAGCGCTGTTGCTATCTCTTGTATGGTGGTAACAGCGTCTCTCGTGAGCTCAGATCTGCCAGCGTGGAAGAGTACGTCAGGCAGATTCACTACCACACCGCGGTCAGAGTCGCGTACATCTATTCCTCGTTGGCGAAGCTCAGCCAGGAGCTCCGCGTTTTCTGAGATCAATCGATCCTGCTCGTCTATCTTTCGTTGCTGCTGGTCGATTCGCTTGTCTTGACGATCTAATTGACTCCCGATAAGTGCGCCTCCAAGAGCGCCAGCCGCCGCGCCGATTGCAACCCCCGCACCAGGATTCCCAGTTTGGTTGCCGATAATCGCTCCCAGTCCCGCTCCAGCGGCGGTTCCGCCGAGCGCGCCATACTCAGTTGCGCCCATCGAACCATTGGAGCACCCGGTTATCAAAAGAGTGAAAACAAAGGCGAGTGCGCGCATGTGAGGTTTGATCTGTCGCACCTAGAATTTAGTTTCGTTCTTTAACAGATCTGCAAGAGCGTTCTTAGCTGCTGCCATTGAAGGATCGATACTAAGGGCTTGTTTGTACTCCTCTTCCGCGTTGGAAGTCCTCTCCATCGCCGCGTAGGTATTGCCGAGTTCGTAGTGGAACGCTGCATTAGTAGGGCAGAGTCGTAGGGCGCGTCGAAGGTGGAAAAGCTTGTCAGAGTTCTCTGCGGATGCGAGAGCGAGCTCCTTTTCATTAAGAGCCTCTTTGCACTCTGCTGAATTTGTCGCAGGAACGACCTTTTTAGCCGTAGATTCAGTGTCACTTTCCGGTGAGGTCTCTCGAATCACTTCTTTCTCGGTGGCTTGCTTTGTCTCAGGTTCTGGATCCGGTAGCCGCTCTTTTGATAGTTGAACAGCGGCAACCGTTTTCGGCTCGGTATCCGTGGTCGTCGCGGCAGGCTGTGTCTTCGGCTTTTCTACGGACTTCTCGGCCTGCATCTCGCTCCGAACATCGTAGCGGGCGAGAGATTGATTCTCTTTCTTTGTGGGCGTAGTGACTGTTGTTGGCTTGTAGGTCGATTCTCGATACGCAGCGACTCCTGGGTTTCGAGGATTTGGTCCGCGCTGCTGTAGTCGGGCCATTTGACGCTCAACTTCCGGGGAAGAGCTATCGATCGAAGGTTGACGATAACGGTAGCGTGGAGTTGCTGCATATCCGGAGTCGCTGTTCATCGAGCGCAGTTCGGCGATCTCATTGCGCTGCGCTTGGAGCTGTTTTTCCTGTCGTTTAAGGGTCTCGTTTTGGGCAGTAGTTTTTTCGTCTTGAGCTTGAAGCGCGTTGCCGATAATTGCTCCCGTTGCGGCTCCGGCAGCCGCACCTATTGCCAGGCCACTGCCTGCGTTGCCAGTCTGGTTTCCAACAATAGCTCCGAGGCCAGCTCCGAGAGCTCCGCCAATTCCGGAACCTACAGCGGTCGTTTGACGAGGACGTGTACAGCCCGAGGTTGCGATGAGCACGGCCATGCTTACACAGAAAAGCGCTCGTATACGGTGTGTATCTGCAGATCTCATAGTGCCTCTTCTACTAACAACTCTTGGTAGCGTCTTATTGCTGCTGGCTTCCGTATTGCGAGCGGAAGTAATCATCCTGGAATTTTTGTCGCTTGATATCGTCGAGCTCGTTTTGCTGGCGCTGCATCTCCTCTTGCTGGCGAGCCATGAACGCCTTTTGCTCCTTCTCGCTCTTCTCGTCCTCAGTTTTTTCGTCGATCGTTCCGATGCGCTTTCCCGTTACAGCGTTCAATGCGGCACCCTCAGTGCCTCCCGGAAGTGGATCGGGTTGCTGAACGCACGCGGATAGGCCAAGGGCCAGCGAGCAGAGGATGGTGCGCAAGTAGTAGTGTGTTTTCATGTGATCTCCAGGGGCCGATCTGTCTCGTGACTTTGGGGCGACTCAAACTCAAATAGTACGGCTACTTCCCAAGCTCGGCAATAATGAATAGTCGGAATTGCCCCACGCTTGAAGCGGTAATTCGTCGCCGAATCAGTTAGTTACGCGTCCTGGTCGTTGGTAGTCTGCCTCGGGAACAGGATTAGTATGCCCACTCCAACGCAGATAGCGCTGTCGGCGATATTGAACGCGGGCCAGTGGTAGGTTCCGTAATAGACGTCGAGAAAATCCACGACGGCACCCAGACGCACTCGGTCGATGATATTTCCGAGTGCGCCCCCAAGAATGCCTGCAAGAGCGATCTGGGAGAGTGCGTTTTGATAGTAGGGGCGAGTTAGAAAGTATACGACTACCGCCATGGCAATCAGAACGGTGATGCCGAGAACGAGCTCGCGCACCCCTGGAGCGAGCCACGACCACAAGCCAAATGCGGCACCTCGATTGAACGTGAGAGTCAAATTAAAGAGCCCGTCAATAACGGGGCGAATCTCTCCTGGTTGAAACGTTCTTAAAACCTGGATCTTGCTGGCCTGGTCGAGAAGTAACGTGACGAGAGTGGCAAGGGACGTTAGCAGAAGGTGTGGCGTTGTTCGGGTAGAAGGTGTGCTCATAACGGGTACTGCATTCATAACGTTAAGCATCCGAACCCTCAATAGTCGGAATCGCTCGTGTGTGTTTTGAGCGGACTCGATGGGGTGCGACCAGGTTGAGGCTGCGCGGCTTTAACGCTCAGGGTTACTTCTCCGAGCTCGCCCGATGTAGTGGTTACGATAAGGTCTCCTGAGGAGAGAAAATAGGCGCCTTTCACCGACTTCATCACATCGTTGAGTATCGGTGAAACGCTTGCTGCCATTGCGCCGGGTTTGATCTTGTACAGTGGGTCCGGCGAGATCTCGTATGCCACAATGTGTCCATCTCTTGCGACGGACGCCACGCGAGT
>JBIIYC010000078.1:0-12068 GCA_044347025.1 Bdellovibrionota bacterium | reverse complement strand
TTCATGGAGGCGATTCCCATGCGAGAGATATCGATCGAAATGGAGAATCCTCGGGAGTTTGACAAGAGCGCTTTTAAAGCCTTCTGTCACAGGCAATTACGTATTCCTGAAACTCCGCAGTTCTAGAGCTGTTTGTATGATTCACTCAGAGGACCCCCACAACCCACATCGAAATAAGAATCGGCCTGCGGAACCTTCAGCAGGGCCGCAGCCGGGCGAAAGCGATGCAACGGTGAGCAGTCATCACGCTTTTAACCTTGGCCCGCTGAGTTTTGCTCCCGGTGAAATTACTCTAGTGCCGGATGAAGGTATGACCATACCACTTGGTAAGTACTCTCTCGTCGACTATATTGATGGCGTCCTGATTACGCGAGTCCCAGCCCCCTACGACGAGCGTGTCTCGTTAATCGATGTTAGTGAGCTTGCCTCGCTGGTTCATCGACTCGATGCAGTTTCGATTCCTCTCCTCGGGGGAGCTATGGTGAAGGAGCTGTACCCACCGGGATGGTCTCAATCGATCGACGAGATTAATCTTGCATTTGAAGATCGGAACGATCCCTTCAGTGAACGTACTTTCGAAGAGATCGGTGTTGAAACAATGGCGGGGGATCTGGCAGAGAATGCCGATTGCTCCCAGTTTGCGGTAAAGCTTGGACGGTTTGTTGAAAGCCTTCGAGCGCTCCACGAATACCTCGCGTTTCAAAAATCGCGACGTGCGGAGGGTGTTCCACACCGAGACCTCGATACACTTGATACCTTTCTCTCTCAGGCGATGGGACGCGCCTGTGCTCGGTCTATGCGATCTTCTTAAATTTTATCCGCAACGAGTTGCCGACGATCATAACATCGGAGCCCGTCATGAGGAGCGCTCCCGCGAGAGGAGCTATCTGTCCGCATGCTGCCATTGGGATAGTAATAATGTTGTAAAAGAATGCCCAGAAGAGGTTCTGCTTGATCGTCCGCACCGTGAGGCGAGCGAGTGAGATCGCTGCCGGAAGGTTGCTCAGTGAATTGTCGGTTAGAAGCACCTGAGCTGAATGCATCGCTACATCAGACGCCGAGCTTAATGAGATCCCCACCGAAGCTTCTGCGAGCGTTGGTGCGTCGTTAATGCCATCACCGACGTATGCGAGGGGGCTCTGTTGTTGGAGCTCTCGCGCTATGGCTAGTTTCTGCTCCGGAAGCTTCTCTGCTTCAACAGAGGTGATACCGAGGGTGCGGGCCACCTCTTGGCTCTTACGAGTTGTGTCACCGCTGATCAGAGACACTGATATTCCCATCGCTGTGAGTTTTCGAATTACCTCGGCGGCCTCCGGTCGTACCTCGTCTCGAAGCGAGAGAGAGGCAAGGAGCTTTCCATTTCTGACTACGATGAGATCATCTTCAGTGTTGATGCCGAAGCGCTCGGCTATCAGCCGCCCACCACAAAAGTACACATCCCCGTCGGTCGTAGTTCCCTCGATGCCGATCCCTTTTGTTTCCGTGGTTGTGACGAAGGAGAATCGCCCTTCATAGTCCTTGTACGCTTTGATTATGGCTTTCGCGATGGGATGAGAGGAGTTGCGCTGCAAGGCTACAAGTATCGCTTTCGCCTCGTCCGGGCTAATCGATTGGTGTACCGAGAGTTCGTTGAGTTGCAGCTCGGCTTTTGTAAGGGTACCCGTTTTATCGAATGCGACATGCTTGATAGCGGCAAGACGCTCAAGGGTATCTCCACCGCGGATAAGGAACCCAGAGGTCGCGGCTCGCCCGAGTGCAACCATTATTGCGGTTGGAGTTGCCAGCCCCATTGCACATGGACACGCTACCACCGCGATCGCTAACGCACGAACGATTGCTTGGGAGAGTGGGAGGTCGAATGCAAAAATACTCACGCCAAGAACGACCACGCTGAGGATGAGCACGCCCGGCACAAAGACAGCGCTGACCGCATCTCCGACCTTCTGGATAGAAGGTTTCCGTTGCTGAGCTTCCTGAACAAGTCTGACAATTGAAGCCAGCGTTGTGTCGCCGCCGACCGCAGTCGCTCGAATGACTCCACTTCCAGCAACGACGATTGCACCACCAATAACTCGCTCTCCGCCCCTACGATCGACCGGCACTGATTCGCCTGATATCATAGCTTCGTCACACGAGAGGAATCCCTGCTCAATAATTCCGTCAGTTGGAACCTTGTCTCCGGTGTTGACCTGGAGCATATCGCCGACCTGAATGGAGCCTATTGGAATTACTTCACTAGTACTTGTCCCGTTTGGAGTGTGTATCAGGCGCACGGCCTGAGCTGGCTGAAGCGCCGAGAGGGATTCTATCGCCGACGACGTTTTCCGAACCGCGCGCTCCTCCAAGAGGTTGCCGATAAGGACAAAGGTGACGATAGAGGATGTTGCTTCAAAGAATATAAGGTCGTGGGAGAGTCCCTTGAAGAGACTCACGACGCTGGCGATGTATCCTGCCAGAATTCCGAGCGAGATAAGAACATCCATGTTCGCGATGCCCGCTCGGAGCGAGCGAATGGCGCTCCCTCCAAAATGGTGAACTCCGATGAGGAATACGGGGGTAGCTAGATATAACTGTAGCGTCGGATCATGCAGTATGGAGTGTGGTACGAGCATCGCCCCGAGGAGGGGCAGTGTAAGGAGCGCACAGATGGCTGTCTTTATGTACAAGGCTTGCTCGAATGATGCTTTACGAGGTTGTGAAACGTCATCGACGGAGTACCCCAAATTACGAATGCTGGTGATGACCTCAGGGAGCTTTTCTGCATCGTGTAGATGAAAGCTGGTCCGTCCCGAGGCGAAATCAACCGCCGGGGCGTGCGCGCCGATGCGGAGCAGATGCTTCTCAAGTGATAGTGCGCAGTTGGTGCAGTGCATTCCAGAAACGCGGATGGTAACGTCAGTGGCTGGGCGTCGCGTGTCGTGATGGTGTTGATGCATGGGGCAAAATATCCTTCAAATCGTGCCCCTTACGCTACCACGTAGCCACCGCGGGCGCCACGTTGTCCCTGCTCGCATAGGTCTCCTGGGCCGCTATTTCGCCGATAGTGAGACTTTTTCGTGAGTTAACGTACAGCGGGGTGCGACCGTTATCGCATACCCCACAAGCCTCTGTTCTTATCGCGACTCTCTCGAAAGCCAGCGAGCAAGCGAGCCTCGTATCGGACATTCGGTGGGATCGTGAGGGGGTAGGCATATCCGGACCGAATAATCTCCTCGTTAACCATCGTGCCGTTAGAGAGCCAAAGATAGGCAAGCAAGCGCCCGTAGCGATCCCGCCGCTCGACATCATACTCAAGTCGGACGGTAGTTCCGACCGGAAGAAGTGCCCGGGTATGAGCTGCAGCTTGCTTTCCGAGTTGAACGACCACCTTCTCTGAGAGGTGGTTTCGGTCCGCTTGCTTTTTCGCGCGTGAATTGTGCTTGCTCTCCGGGGTATCGATTCCTATAAGACGCACCCGCTCCCGTCTTTGGGCTACTTGAAGCACTACGGTGTCGCCGTCTGTAACGCTCACAACAGTGCCTTGTTGTTCCATGAGCCGTGCAAATGGCAGCGCTTGGGCAACGCCGATCCAGAAAAATACGCAAAGCGATGTGGTGAGTTGGAGATAACGGGCAAGCATTCTGGTATGTTCTCTCTTCCGTATTTCTAAACAGCGGGCCGTACAAAAGTATCGTAAGTATAGCTGGAAAGAGTCACAGTGACCACTCCAATGGACTGAGGCAAGCCATCGTCGAACCAGATGGTTTGCGCTAATTCATCACGCAATAGCCGCTGTGGCTGCAAGTGCACGATTAGCATCAGCGATGTGCAGAGAAGTGAGTCGGTCTTCACCCAGGAGGACCCGTTGGATGATAGCGATAAACGTAGGGGCTCTATCCTCCCACGAGTGAGCTGCATGAATAGCATGCTCCACCAGCTGCTCGTATACTCCGTTGTCGGCAATTGAGCCGAGCGCCCAGTGCAGCGTGTTTGCAAAGGCCGTAGGTGTGTAGTCATTGCAGAGAAACCCGTTCCCGGAACCAGTTGACGGGTTGTAGTTCTCGATCGTTGCCGAGATGCCACCAACATTGCGGCCTACAACGAGGGTGCCTGCGGCGAGAGCTTCCAGCTGAGTGATCCCTCCTGGCTCGAACCGTGAGGGCATGAGGAAAAGGGAGCTTCCGAAAATAATCTCCAAAGCAGTTGAGTGAGGAATGTAGTCAAAGACGGCTGCGACGCGGCCCGGATATGCACGGCGCAGGTACTCCATCGTATTTCGCACCGCGTGTGCAGAGTGGTCGCCAGTGGTGAGAGGACCCGCAATAATGAGCTGGGTGGTTGGATGGCGAACGAGGAGATCTTCCAGAGTGGAGCGGTTTGTGTTGTCGACATAGCCAGATAGAAGGTGAAGCCCCTTTTGCTCTGCCAGGCGTCCAACAAAACTCACCACCGCTGCGGAAGGATTTACCGCCAGCCCGTAACGCTTTTGCAGGGTTGTGCGAATGGAAGATTTAGCGACGAGGAGGTCCTGGATGTTTCGCAGCTCGTCTCCTCCTAGGCCGGTAAGCCTCGAAAGATACGAGTCGACCTGAGAGCGACTAATTCCGTTACTTACCCCGAACACGGTCGCGCGCTTATTGTGAAGGTTGTGTGCAAGCCCATCGCTCTCATCCCATGAGCAGAGCTGTTCGGCATACGGCCGGCTTACGGTGATAACGCCGCCGGAGACGTGGTGTGTAGCAGCCATCGTAAGGTTGACGAGGTCGCTTCGGTGAGGGTCTCTAAACCCGAAAAAGTGCTCGGCAGATAGGTTTAGAAGTGGCCATAGGTCTTCGTTGTGTAGGTTGCACGGAAGACGCCCGTGGTAATCGGCTCCACCGTTGTGAATCATGTGAATAGTCTTGCAGTTGCGGAGTGGGGCCGCTGCGCGGTAGCGGTCGTCCAGCGCTAAGAATGCGGGAATGCATGCGGTCATCCAGTCATTCGATATGATTGCAGCCGGGCGAATGCCGAAGTGCTCAGTGGCAACGGTCTCAAGGATTGCTCGTGATAAGAGAACGGCGCGCCGCAGTTGCTCATCAGCGTAAACCGGTTGATACACTCGGTCGAAGGCGGCGTTGTTGAGCAGGAGGAAAACGCGGAGGTTGCCTCGTTGAGCGAGGTATACCTTCATGGGAACGGCGGTGGGGGCTCTTCGTATAGCGGTGGTCCCGCTGTGATAGGTAGGCCCAAGCTGTACGGTGATCGATCCGACGTACTGGGGGCGGATCGTTGTTGACTCAATGGTAATCCCTTCCTCAAGAATTTTTTCCGCCGAGCGGTGCTTGTTGCCGTTGTCGTACCGATAGAGGGGGGTAATGATAGAAACCGGTATTCCAGCCTTGCAGAGTTCAGGGGGGAGCCCAGAAATGACCTGCGCCAGTCCGCCAGCTGCTGCTTGCGGCCCCTCAGGGGTAGCAAATACGATCTCTCCGATTCCGTAGTGTGAGTGAAGGAGGCGGGAAAGCGCCGAGCAACCTTCTATCGAATTCGTAGCAAGTGCCGCAATAGTCGCGGCTTCGTCCCCGGTAGTTTGAGCAGCATGAGCGATCATTTCAGCGACCGCGACCTCTGGCGTCGCGGTCGATACCGTCTCGATAGCCTGCGCAAGCTGCTGAGCGTCGTGGAGGGTCTCGGCGATTCGGTGTTGAGCATCGCTTCGAGCTTTCTCTAAGAGGGTGCGCGCCGACTCCGAGCGTTGAAAATCATCTGAGAGGATCTGAAATTTAGCATCGTCGCTATCCGGCTTCCCGATCCAGATCCGTTCGGAAGAGCCGCTTACTTGTGCAAAGAAGGTAGCGCCGTGCCATCCTCGATCCGGAACGTGTGTTCGAAAGTAGAGGCTTTGTGCGAGAGAATCAGTAGGAGTGAGTGATGCAACTAGGAGCTCGTCCTGCCAGGCTGGCGCTAAGTCCTCGTAGCTCCCCCAGTGAATAAAGAGATCAAAGCTCAACGGGCTAATTGCAGGCGTTTCTACAACAGCCGTGATTTCGACGAAATTATCGACCACCTTAGCGCAGGGCGCAGTGATGAAGCGAAGTCCTGATCGGAGCGTTGCAATCGCATCCTCGGACTCAGGCTGAGGAGTTTCAGGAATGACAAGGGTCGGGCCATCGTCGATATCAAAGAGAATGGCGGGAGTAATTGATGCATGGATCGTTTGTAGCGCTGGATCTCGCGTGTAATCGATCGATGGCTTCGGGAGAAGTTCTAGGTCTCTGGGATTGATTCGGAGCGTTTCAATATGCAGGGTAGAGCAGCTCGCGATAATCGACGCTAGGGCATTTCGAAGGGTGTCGTTTGTTGTTGCCTCTGGAGATTGTGCGAGCATCGTCGCAAGACGCGTGTGGGTCGGACTTCCCTGTTTTACACCGAGCGGGCGCGGTAGCCGGTGATGTCCAATACGTGAGACTGAGAAGCGGCCCTCGGATATAGTGAGGTCCACCAGTGCGCGTACTCGTCGCGTTATCGGGCGCGAAGATATAGAAGTGGCGTGTTGGCTCCGAAGTCCAACCACCAGCGAGCGATACGCCTCGCCACTAACCTCTACCTCTACCCGGAGGATATCCGGAGTGCTCCCGTCCATAGGTATTTCAGCCCCTTATGAGAGGTGATGATAGTTGATGCGCGATCGATTCCCGGATGTTCGGAGGGTACAGAATTGGTACAAATTTGGGTCGTAGTAGCGCGGAGCTACTCGTAGTATTGGCCAATCCCGCCTTTGGCCGAAGGGGCGTATCCTATAGGGGGGCACAAAGATTGTGACGATATCTCAGTTCTTCAGCTGTAATTCCCAGTTGCCGATCTCAGCGCCGAGGAGCCAATCCTCGCTCTCGTTTCTCAAGGGCCGGTTACGAGCACGGTGGTGAAAAGCGTCTGCGAGCGCACACGTGCATTGGTGTGTGATAGGCGAGACTGCTAGCTGATGTGCTACTCTGCGATGTGCACGGTCTCTTACGTGCCTATTAGTTGAAAGGATTCTCCCACCTAATCACGGCGTTCTTTCGGTGGAGCCGACCGAGGGCGAATATCTCAAGGCTTCCATCGCCGTCTGTATCAGCAACAGAGGGACTCCCCTGTAGTATAGAATCGGCCTTGAGGAGCGGCTTTGAGCATTGAGATGTGTCGCATGTAAGCTGCTGTCCGGTAGAGCCAGAAACGATAACGACTCCCTGCTGATAGTTGATGAGCACCTCGGCAACACCGTCGCCAGTAAGGTCTGCAAGCACCGGAACACGGTTTAGTTCGCCGCCGCGGAGGTCAGTTCGAGTTTTTACCCGAGGAACTATATTCCAGAGCACCTCGTTCGATGATGGCCTCCATGCGATAAGGTGGCTTGAGCCGTCCCCTCCGGTAGTGGAGGAGCCACTCACGCTCACGACGACTTCAAGGCGGCCGTCTCCATCAATGTCTCCCACCGCGGGGCTGGTCGGGGTACACGCGGAGACCTTGAGCGTCCGCAGGACCCGTCCGGTTGATGCGCTTACAATCTTGTACCATTTCCCTCGACGGTCTCCCTTCCCTTGCGGGAAGAAGCATCCAGAGCCTGTGGCTATTTCAAGCCCGGGAGATTCGGGAATTATGTCAGCCACCACGGGTGATGTCTGAATGGTTTGGTTAAACGAGGTACGCCACTCCTGGAGTGCCCGACTTCGAAATCCGAATACGGTGCCAGGTGCTACCGAGACCCCAGCGCGGAGGGCATAGAGGTATCCTCCGTCACGGGTTGGGGGTTTTAGGCGGGGGTTTCGTGAAATATCGGTTCCGATAATCATCTCAAGGTCTGAGTCTCCTCGAACATCTGCGAAAGCGGGCGAGGAGAAGACCGTGTCTGCTGCGTTGTAGTACCAACGAACTGAGCCGTTCGAGTTGAGCAGATAAACGTTTCGGTCGAATGCACCAAACCCGATCTCAAGTTTTCCATCGCGGTCAACATCGGCGAGAGTTGGAGTTGCGTATACTGAGTGGCGAAAGGCAAAGAACTTCCTTCGTTTCGACCAGCTTTTGATACTAAAGACCCACGCGCGTTCCCCAGTTGATCCTCGGTAGGCGATCACGCCCCCGTCGCATGGTTTTCCGCGAAATCCACCGTACCCTATAACGACGTACGGAACCCCGGTTCCATACAGGTCCCCGACCACTGGTGAGGTGTACAATTTGTCGGTGAGAGGGGCCGCTCCACAGCCGACGTTCGGAGTCGCTGCCGACCACAGTAAGGCGCCCGAACTTGCAAAGACGTGCAGGTGCCCATCGGTGGTGGTTACAGCAACTTCTTTGCCGTTCGAGGTATCTCCATCAATCTCGGTGACAAGGGGTCTCGTAGCTCCGAGCCCTGAGGTGGGAATAGAAAATATTGTGGCCGATTGCGCAAACGCGCTGGAATAGAGCGACAGAGTGAGAGCCAAAGAGATAAAAAACCGAGCCATGTGAACCGTAGGGGGAGGAGCGTAGAACCTGTCGCTTAGTATACCCCGTGTCCCGACCGACAACAAACTAAACCCAACGCAAGCGCAATCGTGGTGGATCCAAAGGGGCTATTTTCCTGCGCATACACGTCAGACTATTGATTGATGATCGGCGTTTAACCAAGTATGTGGCTCAGAAGACTTGCTGTCCAACCGCACCCAAGGGAGCGTACGGTGCTATGCGAGATTTGCTGATTTCAAGGGTGAGATGTTCAGCTTCTTTGCGAACAGCAAACAGTACCGTTCTAAAGTGGAGCCTCGGTTGACCCTACCATTGCACACACGCGGCATGCGGGGGGCTATTTGCCTCGGAAGCGGTATTACCAGTGCTTGTCGCTCTTAAGGAGGTGGTTTTGCACGTAGTCCCTGACCCCTTCTTCAAGGGTATAAAACGGTTTGGTGTAACCTGCGGCACGTAACTTGGCCATCGGGGCTTCTGTAAAGTTCTGATACTGGTTCTTAATCGACTCGGGCATGTCGACGTACGCAATTCGAATCGGCTTTGCAACAGCGGTAAAGACTGCGGATAAGAGATCGTTCCACGATCGAGCCTTGCCGGAGCCGATATTAAAGAGTCCATTTACGCCTGGATGTTGGAGCAGCCACCACATGACCTCACAACAATCCTTCACATAGACAAAGTCCCGCATCTGTTCGCCATCTTTATAGTCTGGGTGATTCGACTTAAAGAGCGAAAATGAGCCGGTATCCTGAATAGTGTTAAACGCTTTAAAGGCTACGCTTGCCATGCTGCCTTTGTAGTATTCGTTTGGTCCGTATACGTTGAAGAACTTGAGTCCTACGATCGAATCGAAGAGCTTCTCGTCACGAGCCCAGAGGTCAAAAATCTGCTTCGAATCTCCATACGGATTGAGGGGCCGTAGCTGGTCGAGAGTTGAAATGTCGTCAGCATATCCATGCTCACCTGCTCCATAGGTCGCTGCACTACTAGCGTAGATGAATCGAATGCCGTGTTTGACCGCATAGAGCGCGAGGCTTTTTGTATATTCGAAGTTGTTGACGCGCAGGTACTCGACGTTCTTCTCCGTAGTGCTCGAGCACGCTCCCATATGAACGATCGCAGTAATGGTGCCAGGTAGCGTCTCTGCCTGAACGCGAGAGAGAAAATCTTCTTTGCTCAAGAACTGCGAGAACGATTTATGAGCCAGGTTCTTCTCCCGTAGTGATGAGCTCGCCTCATCGACCACGATTATATCTGTAATGCCCTCCGCGTTTAATTTCGCGATAAAGGCGCTCCCGATAAACCCAGCTCCACCTGTAACTACTATCATAGGAGGTGGAGGATACTTGAGGTTCTGGGTGGATGTCTATGTGGCGATAAGTGTTCGGATATCAGGCACTTGTCCGGGGTTGCGTGAACTGAAGATGCTCAACCTGAGATTCGGTTAGTAGGACGACGAGGGCAGATTGCGACAGTTTTGAGCAGGTGTGAACAGGTCGCCGCGTTCGCGGGTAGAGGGAGTCCGAAATTTTTTTGATTAGGAGTGCGGGCATCGCTACCTTATCGGAATCCTATGAAGACATCCACAGCACCCAACACCCTCGGAATTACACTAACTGAAGTACCAGCAGAAAAGAGCTACCGCAGTGGACGTGCGGCGCTACCGGCGCTCGATCCAGCTGTGTCGCCACTTGCCTTAGAGCGAATTACCCTTCTGGAGAACCACCACAAGGAGACACGCGATCTTTTGGGTAAGCTCGTTCGGGCGGAGCAGGGGATGATCGATCTAGTCAACGCGTTCCACGAGTACGACACGTTTGTGCGGCAACATGCCAAGACTCTGTTTATGCCTCCAGGATCCGGTAGTATCCGAGAGGCGATTGAGTTTCATGTCGAGAAGACACCGGATGCGCCTTCGAATAGAGAGAGAATGGCTGCAGAGACGCTGCGGTTAATACTTCAGACGAATCCTAGGGTCACGAGCCTGCATGATGCAATTCGAAAGTCCCCGCGGGTACAGGAGCTTGTTGAAGATGCGATCTTTAGAGGGTTAGAATTCTCATCGACGCAGGAGCTAGAGCCGCTATTCAGCCGGGTGCTTACTGCGCAGCGGACAAAAACAGATCTCTATGACCGACTCGTACACACCGGTTCAGTTACTCTTGCTAAGCTGACGAATCTCGCCAAGGAGGTTGATGATGCAAAAACGACCGAGATGGTCCAGGATTTTTGCGAGGGAACTCGAGGTTTAATTCGACAAGCTCAGCCGCTACCGGCAAAAAAGGGGATCTCGCAGGGAATTGGGGCGTTGGTATGGGCGGCTGACCTACACGACGATGAGCTTTTGCGTGAGTTGCCAGAGGTCGCTAGACAGGTGGTTGAGACATTACGCGAGGAGGTCGACAAGGCGCTCCCGAAATTGCGCGAGCTGCAGCCTCGTGTCCATCGGGCCGTCTCGCGGGCCTTCCGGTCGAATGATCGGGGTGGCTTCGCCAATCTTTCCCGCGAGGAGGCGCTGCTCGTGCAATTCGCGGCTATTAAGGTGCCCTCTGATGTTGATGGCCCTGCCGGAGAGCCCGCATCCGGTGTCGAGCGGTCGATAGAGCGAAAGCTTCTGGCTGCTGAGGCTCGCCTTGGAAGTGACGGGGTTCGGCAGCTGGTGGACACATTACAGCAGCACGATACATACGGAACGTCGTGGATTACGAAGCCCCAGGCCGCGTTTTTACATGAATGGCTGCGTGCGCTTCATCCTGAGCCGGAAGTTCTGGCGAGAGAGGAGACACTCTCTACGCGCGACGTGGAAACCGCGAGCGAGTCGGGACAGCTTACGCGAGTGCAGCCAGTAGTGGCTGTGCCCACTCTCAGCACAGAGGAGTTCTTGCGCGAGATATTCGGCGAGGAGATCGCTGATACTGCACGAGAGAAGCTGCGCCCTCTTCCACCGCTAGCCCAAGTTGAGAGTCGCGTTATCTCGTTAGAGGGCGTAGCTGCACAGGTGTTGGGGGCACAGGGAGCCGATCGTTCTTTTGCCTTTGTTTCGAAGCTGCTCGCCTCAAATCCACATATCCTTGAGATGTCCGACTTTGACGAGTATTGCTCGGCGTTGACCCAAACCGTTCTTCGCATCGAGAAGCTACGGCTTACTAAGCCGATGTATGATGTTATGGCATCGCCGCATCATTTCTCGAGCCAGTCGTCTCTGGCGCAGACGAGTGCTCGCATCGATATGGCCTCTCGGTACGCAGCGGCCGTAGGCGCTCTGAACGATATTCACTTACCGGGGGAAGCCATCATGGCGTTGCTGCGGTATGGATTCTTCTTTCAAGGTCGATTGCAGTTTGGTCCATGCATCGGCGAGAGTCGAATGATCTTCGAGAACGTGGACAAGCAATCAGAGCGGCGGCTCTTGCGAAGAGATCTAGAGAAGGGGCTCAGCTCCCTCCAGCAGGCAGGAATCATAGCCCGACCGTCACGGGGGCAGGGAGCATGTCTCAGTAGAAGTGCAGTTTCGGGTGCAAAGAATGAGGCGCAACTCTCTAAGGCCTTGGCATGGGTCGTGGCGCACCCTGATCCTCGAGTGGAGTTCTAGCATATCCTCTGCTGCGGCTGACGGTATGACG
>JBIIYC010000079.1:0-12068 GCA_044347025.1 Bdellovibrionota bacterium | reverse complement strand
CTGAGTTTTCAGCTAAAAACGAGGTTATTACGTGCACGTGCTCGTGCGCGTGAACGTGAACGGCCCGATATCATCAAAAAGCACCCACTAAAAACGTCGAAGACCCAAAATAGGTAGTGGGACCTTCAAAGTGGATTCTCCAACCCACTCAAAAACGCGAAGACCCTTTACAGTTTTCGGCCAAGCTCGTGCAGATACTCGAAGGTGTATATCCCTGAGTCGTGGCCATCGCCCCAGCGCAGCCCAAGTGCATACTGACCAACCCCCCAAATCTGCTGGAGCTCGAGCTCTTGCTGGAGGGAGCTCTCAACTATCATGAGAGAGCGTTTCTTGCCTGTCAGAGGTTTTGCGTGGGTGTCGTCGCCCCGTTTTTCACGACATGCTGCGCACGGGCAGTGCCGACGCAGGATCTCACTCGACAGATCTGAGAGAGAGCCGTCTGCCCAACGTACCGTAATTCCTAAGGTTCCGTTTTTCTTTATCTCGCGGGGGATATTCGATGATGAAGCGCTCATAGGTCTGGAACGATAAACCACACGAGTCGACGAGTCCACACCGGTGCGGCTCGGAGTAAAATTGGAAATAGTGGTTGCTAATTGGTATTTCGCATAGTTATATAAAAGGGCGGTTTTTCGCCGCAACGTGGCAGTCCAAAGCGCCAGTATACATAGGGTCGCAAACGGGCTGCTGGTAACAGAGAGTTTTTTCGAGAAGAGGATTGTATGGGAAGAGGTGATAGTCGTAGTCGTCGTGGTAAGATCTTTAAGGGATCGTACGGAAATTCACGTAAGCACAGCACCGCTAATCCGTTTAAGTCAACGAAGACTACACCGGCTGCTGCTGTGAAGAAGACTACTACGACTAAGAAGTCGAAGTAGAGACAGTTCACGCAAGAGACGCTCTTGCGTAGAAGCTTGTGAAACCGAAGGTTCAGGAGAAAATCCTGGACTTTCGGTTTTTTTATGGGACATTGGTAACCCTCGTGTGAGTGAAACAGCCTTGTTAGGTGAAGAAAGGTTCTTAACAGAACGCTCGTTTCGTGACGTAGAAGGCATGGTTGAATTTGAAAAGCCAGCTTCTTCAGTGAAGCATATTCTCGGTATCGAAGGGGGCGGTTCGCACACCGTTGCAGCATTGCTCGATCCCCGGGGCGAGCCCTTGCATCGAGCCACATTACCGACACCTTCGAATCTCGCCGCCCTGCAGCTTCCACATGAACTAGCTGCCCTGGTGTCGGAGATGCGTGCTCAGTTTCGATTTGAACCATGCTCCACCCGCGTAGTGTCTGGGTTTGCAGGTGCTGGAACCTCGGATCGCATCAGTGCCGCGGTCGATACTTTCCGGGCCCTCGGCTTCGTCGATCCGTCAGTAGTTGTATCTGATTCTCAGCTGACACTGGAGGCACTCGGCGCAGAGGGTGTTGTGTTTATCGCTGGAACGGGTTCGATCTGTTTAGGTCGAAAAGGCGCCCAGCAGATTCGCCATGGTGGTAATGGATACCTCCTCGGTGATGAGGCGAGTGGTTTTTATGTAGGCCGTCGGGCACTCAACGAGATCCTCGATGCCGACTACTGCTCGCAGCGCCCGACGGCTATGACCCCGCTGGTGCTGCGACACTTCGGATTAACGCGGCCCGAGCAACTAAAAGACTTTGTGTACGGTGACACGAAGGTGCCCAAGCCTGAGATCGCGGGAGTGGCACCGATCGTTTTTGCGTGCGCCGCAGATGGAGATCCGATCGCCGCAGCGATTATCGCACAAGCTGTAGAAGAGATGGCGCGCTCCATTCAAGCCACAAGAGAGGCCCTGACTCTGCAGGAGACTGGTTGCGCGCTCGGCTTGCGAGGGGGGTTGTTTCGAGGCCCCCTGGCTAGACCGCTCCTCATCGATCCGCTTAACACTCGTATCGCTGAGCTTGGCACGCCGGTATCGATACGTGTACTGGAATCTGAGAACGATCCCTACGTGATTCTCATTCCCGCGGTTCGGTCGATCCTCAATCATGATGGTGAGCGCACTTCCTCCCTCGTCGTACCTACCCCTCGCCAGCGAGACACAGAGAAACAGCATCCGCACAGCCTCGCTATGGATGCGATGACGTCAGACGCACTCCTTGAGCTTTTTAATCGTGGAAACCAGGAGGTGTTTGAAGCCCTTCTGGAGAGAGATTTTCTGATTGCTCTCGATGCCGTGGCTGACAGAATACGGGCACAGGGAGATGCGCAGATTGTGCTCGGCGGGGCAGGAACCTCGGGAAGAATAGCATACTACCTGGCGAAGCAGTTTGAAGGTGCGCTTTCGATTCGACATTGGATCGCCGGTGGACCACGGGCCATAACGGAGGCTGTGGAGGGTGCAGAGGACAACACCGTGCAGGCGATGGAGGATGTTGTTCGGCTCCTCGATGGTTCGTCTCATCCTCATTTTATAGGGATCTCGTGTGGGCTCTCGGCTCCTTGCGTCGCCAGCGCTCTTGTTGCGGCGCGTAATAAGGGTGCGGGGCTCGCCGTGCTCGGAATGACCCCCGTGGAAACGGCAAGGGCTGATACGATCCCCGGAGCAGGGGTCAATTTTGCGCAGGTGCTACGCGATCTCCGCACGAATGCGAGTGACCGCTACAGTGAATTGACGGTGTGTGCGGGGCCTGAGGTACTGACCGGTTCGAGTCGACTCAAAGGGGGAACTGCGACGTGGATAGCCCTGTATTCGCTCCTGGAGGGGTTGCGGGTGGGAAAATCTCCCTCTGCCGTGCTCGGAGATGAGGTACGGCGCCTTCGTTCCCAGATAGTCGATCCAACCCTTGCACGTGCGGTCGATAGAGCGGGTCATGGCATCCGGTCGGGCGGATCTATTATCTACGTAGCCGAGGGGGTGATTGCGGACGCCGCAGCACTCGATGCAAGTGAGATCGCACCAACGTTTGGCGTATCCCCTGATCGAGTACGCGTTGTGCGATTTGACTCAGTGCATCCTTCAAGTCTAGTCGGTTCGGAGAGGGATCTCGTCGTGTACCTTGGAGATTGTGACTCCGAGGAGCTTCTGGCGAAGAGCATCGCCGCTCCGAGTGTGCGGTTTCATGCGGATGATTTTATTACGGCGAAGATTAATGTGCTCAATCCGCTATCGACAGCAGCGTTTGTGCGAGCTGGATATGTGTTTGGTAATCGGATGTTAAATGTCCGTCCGTCGAACTCAAAGCTCTTCGAGCGAGCGACGGGGATCGTGGCGGAGATCGCCGGAGTCGACCTCGCCGTCGCCCGTCGCTCCTTGATCGCTGTTATGATCGATACTAATGAGCCGACACCCGAGGATCTGACGCGATCTCCGGAGGAACTGTGCCGTCACGCCAAAGGGCTCTCATACGTTGTTCCTCGTGCGATCGTACACGCGCTGGGGGGCTCCCTAGAAGTTAGCAATCAGTTGCTGACTAGCTCTGTAGCCCTGCGGGAGATAATCGCACAGTGCTCTCTCTCGAAGGATAATTTTACAAAGAGAGCAGCGAGGACGGAGAGGGGAAAGGAAATAGGCGCCTGATACCGTCTTTGAGCGACTGCACGTTACAGTTGATTGGGAGTCCGACCGGAGCCTCGGCGAGTTTCATGTATGTGATAACGTGGGCTTGGTGGATTGGTAAGAGTTGCTCGACAGCCTTTAGTTTAACGGCTCATCGACGGAATTAGTGGGTAGTAGCGGGGCAGAGCTACGGCATAACCCGCGTAGTTTCCAGCTAAAAACGAGGTTAGTACGTGCACGAGCAGGTGCACGTGAACGGCCCGATATCATCAAAAAGCACTCACTAAAAACGTCGAAGACCCCTCTTTGTTAACATACATCTACATAGTATCGGATAACTACCGCTTCAGTTGCTTCAGATAGGCACCCGGGGCTATTAAAGAGAGAAGAAGCAGCTCGTTTTGATGCTCGCTTCGCTCGAACAAAACAGCCAAGCGGTGCGACAAGGTGGTATCGTTCACGCCACGAGTTGATAGCCCCGTTTTGAGATCCATTGTAATTCCCAGCCATCATCTGTAGGCACACAGAGCGCTGGCACTGCGTTCGGCACCTCAGAGATCTGTGTAATCGAAAGAATCGAGCAGAGCGTTCGAAAGAAGCAGCCGTGACTGACGATGAGTGGACACTCGTCTCCGTGAAATGAAAGGATCTCGTTGAAAGTCGTGTGTATCCGCTCTCGCAGCTGCGAGAGCTCTTCAAGCCCCTCGATCGGAGATGGCTCGCGAAACTCAGGCGCCGCTTCGCGAGCTTCCTGTTCGAAGAGGATCCGGTTGTGCTCGCCCTGAGCAACGCCCCAGTGCCGCTCCTTGAGGCCATCGACGAATTGCACTGAGGTATGGGGGATGAGCGGGGCGACGATTCGGGCGGTTTCCGCTGCGCGCAGGAGGGGGCTCGCGAATACTCGGAAGATAGGATAGAGGCTGCGCAGATGCTGCGCGGCTTCGCGGGCTTGTGAACGACCGTGCGGAGTAAGCGGAAAATCAAGTTGTCCTTGGCACAGCCTCAACGTGTTTCCCTCGCTCTCTCCGTGGCGCATGAATATGAAGGGGCGTTTGGTAATCATGAGATGTCCCGAGGTAGTTGCAACTCAGCTCTTGCGGAACGGTACCAGATCTCCGCTCGTAACAGATAGAACGGAGAATTCAGAAGGGGTGTGAACCGGGCTGGACTGCATCGACGAATGCCCTCCAGAGGCGATCGGTTGGGCCATCCAAAACCTCGTCTCGTGCTCGATGAATTCGACGATCCCATCCGGGCTTCTACCCGTCACTTTGAGGCCTGCCCCGAGTCGATCCAGAGCTTGGTGATGGGCAGAGCTAATGAGGACCTCAGTGTCTCCAAGGATTCGAGCCACCGTACTGTCGACCTCCAGGGTAGCCGAATGCATACAGCCGCGTATTGTGTGCCAGTAATCGGCCTCTCCCTCATACGAGTGCTTTTCTTTTGTAATGTCGGGGAGGTGTTGAATGAGAGTGCCACCGAGAGCGACATTCAGCATCTGGGCTCCTCGACACACGCCGAAGATCGGCAGCGCCCGCTCTACGAATGCACAGACCAGCTCCTTTTCGATTCGATCTCGCTCGGGCGGCCCAATTACGGTGCGTTCGTGCTTGATCGCACCGTAGAGCGCGGGATCGATATCACTACCACCGAGGAGGAGCAGGCCGCCACATTCCTGTTGAAGCGCTCTCTGCATGGACGCAGGCAGACACGTGGGCATCAGTACCGGCAGAGCGCCGTATTCGGTCAGCTTGGCGATATAGTAGTCATGCACGTAGCTTTTATGGGGCTCTGGCGTAGCGTGTGCAAGTGGAACGAGTATTCGTTTCATTCGGAGGACGATCCCCTGGCATGTCCCTTATTGCACAATTTCTTTCTCGTGATCTCGGAGGTATGTGAAAAGCTTCACCTCTGTATCGCGAGCCAGGTAACGGTCGTACTGTCGAGCAAAACGCGCAGCAGTCGGGTTCATGTTTTTTTTCGTTGCGGCGCTGCCCGGAGGAGGAGGCTCCTGCAATGCAACCCACGCATCCTCCGTTGAGTGTGCAGATTCGGTGGCACCGATAGTAAAGAGCCCTTTGATGGTCTTATCCATGAGAGCTGGAGGGGTCGTTTCGAGTACCTGGTAGAGGCCGTAGGTTCGAGCACGCTCATTCACCTCATAGGTGAGGATAAATGTGTTCTGCTCCGCGTTTCGTTGTTCCGAGTAAAGCGATGTCCCGAGCGTTTTGAGCTTCGCATAATCACCACCGAATGCCGAATAGGTTTTGAGAAGTTGAGCCTTTCGGTCTATGTCTGCCGACTTGACTCGGAAGCCAACGACTGTAGCCGTGATCGCTGAGACGATCAGAAGAAAGAGCATGAAGATAATCGATGCTCGCTGCTCCACGAGTGGGGAGGGAACCGGATCTGAGAGTTCGTCGCGGGTACTGTCTTCCATGGGTTACTTACTTTGATGATGTGCGTAGTCGCGCGCCGTTGTGAAGTTCATCCAAGGTGCGCTCGATTGAACCAAGGGAGTTTAGATCCTCTGCGGTAATCGATTGCTTGGACCAACACTGCGCAAGGGCGAGTCGATAGTTGGCGAGAGCTTGCAAAAGTTGAGGCTTGATTCGAGCATCCGTAACCTCAGTTTCGGTGAAGTGCAGAATGTCTTTGTAGCGTTTCTGTTTTGCTGCTAAACGTGGAAGATCCATAGTCGGTCGGCTCCTGGGAAAACGTATTACCCATTTTGTGTAGTCAGTTCTTTGCCTTAGCAAAAGGGCTGGAGCTACAGCAGAGTTCTGGGGTAGAAGACACTAATAAACCACTGTGCGGTGAAGATCTATGGCAAAAACGGTAGCAAAAAAGAAGTCGTTTTCAGAGACCGTTGCGGTTTTCCCCGGCTCGTTCGATCCCCTGACGAACGGACATGTTGATATTATCGAGCGCTCGGTGGCTATCTTCGGTCACGTCGTGGTTGGTGTGCTAAACAACCCGTCCAAGAGTGCGCTCTTCACTGATGAGGAGCGGGTTGCCCTCATCTCCCGCCAGTTTGCCCGATACAAGGGTAAGGTAGAGGTGGTGAGCTTCTCGGGGCTTCTGGTCGAGTTCGTCCAACGAGTTAAGAGTCGGGTGGTAATCAGAGGATTGCGGGCTATCTCTGATTTCGACTACGAGGCGCAGATGGCGTTGATTAACCGCAAGCTTGCGCCAAACATCGAGACGCTATTCCTTACTGCTCGCGAGGAGCATTCCTATATCAGCTCGACGGTTGTTAAACAGGTAGCGCTTCTCGGGGGGGATGTGTCGGACATGGTTCCTGGGGTCGTTGCGACTGCCCTCAAGAGTAAGCGAGCGGCTTTAAAGAAGGGGTAAGTGGCTGGTAGTTGGGGCGATTAGCTCCGCTATGCTTAGTTTGGGTTGGGTTAAGTCTTTGAAATACCACGGTATTTGGTAGTTTTCGACGGCTTGAGTTGTGGCCTCCACCCGTCTATAATCCCCTGACTTCATCGTGAGGCCCTGTATGAGTGCCAGCAACAGTGGAGTGCGCCGATGCCTCTAGTCCTTTCGGGACAGAGCAGCCAAGCGCGAAGAAGCATAGCAGCGTGCACTGGGGAATTCCTCCCATCGTTCATGCGATTGACCGGCCAACGTTGAAGTTGATGGGGGTTATCTCCGCGAAGCACTTCGACCTCTGGGCTCTACACATACGGGTCATGCGACCCGTGATTATTTCGACAGGTAAAGTTTTTATGGCAAAGCAACGTACTCTCTCCATCATCAAGCCCGATGCTACATCGCGTAATTTGGTTGGAAAGATCCTGAATCACTTCGAAGAGGCTGGTTTGACTATCGTCGCCGCGAAGATGATGACGCTCACTCCTGAGCAGGCTGGGCAGTTCTACATCATTCATAAGGACCGTCCGTTCTACGGAGAGCTTATCGATTACATGTGCTCAGGCCGCGTGCTCGTGTCGGTACTTGAGGGTGAGGATGCTGTTAATCTGAACCGCACACTCATGGGAGCTACGGATCCCAAGAAGGCTGACGCTGGAACTATCCGAGCGCTCTACGCAGAGAGTATCGCTGCAAACGCAGTGCACGGCTCGGATAGCGCAGAGAATGCCGCTATTGAGGTGAAGTTCTTCTTTCCTGAACTGAATTAAGTAGTACCCAGTAGTGCTTTGGGGGCTTTGTGAGCGAAACGGTCAGAGATTTCTTCAATTATAGTTACTCTGAGCTTGTTGAGCTCTTGGAGTCGGAGTTCGGCGCAACTAAGTTCCGGGCTACGCAGCTGTTCGAATGGGTGTACCGAAAGGGCATTACAGACTTCGAGCAGATGACAAACATCAGTCGTGAGCTTCGTGAGAAGTTGGCTGCAACGTTTGTATTCCCCAAAGCACGAATTCACGATCGCCAGCTTAGTAGCGATGGAACTCGAAAGTACCTCTTTGAGGTAGAGGGTGGAGATCTCGTTGAATCCGTTATGATCAAGCAGCCCAACCGGATGACGCTTTGCGTGTCTTCACAGGTTGGGTGTGCGATGGGGTGTAAGTTCTGTCGCACGGGAACGATGGGGCTCAAGAGAAGTCTTTCGACCTCAGAGATTCTGCGCCAGGTCAACGGCGTCATCGAAGATGCCAAGAACTTCGGCGATGGCTTTTCGAACATTGTGTTCATGGGGATGGGCGAGCCGCTGCACAACTATGATGGCGTTACCCGTGCAGTGAAAAACCTCACCGATTCGCGTGGCTATGGAATGTCACCACGCAAGGTTACAGTTTCGACCGTTGGGCTTGTTCCAGCGATTCGTAAATTGGCGGCGAGTGATGTTGCTGTGAGTCTTGCGGTGTCGCTGAATGCAACAACGGATGAAATCCGCGCCAAGATTATGCCGATCAATGAGCGTTTCCCAATAGCCGAACTCCTCGATGCAGTTAAGCAGTTCCCGGTAGGTCCGCGGAAGAAGGTAACGATGGAGTACGTCCTCCTCGGTGATCTTAACGACACGGAAGCGGATATGAAGCGGCTTGCGAAGATGATGCGCGGTTTGCCGGTCAAAGTTAACCTCATCCCGTACAACGATAACGCAGGGCTCGGGTTCAAAACCCCAGCTCGTGATTGGGTCTTCACGTGGCAGCGCTACCTCAATTCGCAGGGCGTGCAGTCGTTCATCCGTTGGTCCAAGGGGCAGGATATCGCGGCGGCGTGCGGACAGCTTGCAACTGAGTCGAAGCGAGCGTCACGTCTTCCGGTTGTCGATCAGGTGGCAGCATAGGTCGGAACAGATACCGTGTCTTCTAACATCCTGCTTGTTCCCAAAGGATATCTCGGTGATCTTGTTTTGACGTCACCGGTGCTTGAAGCGCTTAAAGCCAGCGATCCGACCGTGTCTGTTACGGTGATGGTTCCACCTCAATGTGCTGAATTCGTGCGACGCGACCCCCATGTCGACGAGGTATTGATATTTGATCGTCGGGGGGAGTTTCGTGGTTGGAGGGGGATGAGAGCCTTTGCTGAGGTTCTCCGTTCGAAGCGTTTCGACGCAGCATATTCTTTTCACCGATCGCCACGCACCAGTATCCTCCTCTGGAAGGCTGGGATTCCTCGGCGGAT
The DNA here is from genome assembly GCA_044347025.1 of Bdellovibrionota bacterium. GTDB lineage: Bacteria > Bdellovibrionota_C > UBA2361 > UBA2361 > OMII01 > OMII01. Next base: position 2,957 of record JBIIYC010000079.1, on the reverse strand, counting down.
CGGATATGCCGATAGCTATCTTTCATGGCTGTATACTGAACAGGTCGACAAGACCGCCCGTTGCCACGAGGTCCTGCGAAATCTCGAGTTAGTACTTGGGCAGCTTCGAGGCGATGTTGAACAGGAGGTGCTCGCCCTTCGCAAGGGGGGACCAGCCCCGGTTTCCTCGCGGTTTTCGCTGCGTGTTCCAGAGACGAGCGTCGATGATGTTTCGGTTATAGTAGCTGGTGTCCTTGCGCCTGAGACTCCGTATGTGGTGCTTTCGCCGGGCAGCGCGTGGGAGACCAAGCGTTGGCGCGCGGACGGGTTTCGGGAAGTCGCGCAGGGGCTCATCGCTCGTGGTAACCGGATCGTGGTCGTTGGAGCGCCGGGTGACCAAGAGGCGTGTGATCTCGTTTGTCGAGGTTTAGGCGACTCAGTGACGAATCTGTGTGGTCGTACGAGTGTGGCCGAGCTCTCGGTTCTGATACAGCACGCGCGAGCTGTCGTTTGTAATGATAGCCTCGCTTTGCACATCGCCTCGGCGTACCATGTGCCTACGGTTGCCGTTTTTTGTGCAACTTCACCGCTATTTGGTTTTGGCCCCTGGAAGAATCGAGCAATCGTGGTAGAAAAGGGAGATCTCTTCTGCAAGCCGTGTCGTCGGCACGGGTCGCGCCGGTGTCCAACAGGCACCGAAGCGTGTATGAAGGGGGTTACGAGCCAAATGGTCCTGCAGGCGTTCTCGGATCTAAGCTCTGAGGACCTCCGTCACCGCGGAGGTGGTTCATTACAGGTAATTCAGTCATAGGTCGTATGAGTGCTGCTGTTTCTCACGAAGTCGAGATCGCTCCGTTTACCCACATAGTGCGCGGTCCGTACACCATTTCGAGCCGTGGCGTGATAACGGATGAACAGGCTACCCGCTTTGTGCAGCTTCTGCGCAGCTCCGTTGATGAACCGACACATGCAGTTCTCGGTGGTCGCGGGCAGAGTCGAGTGTTGGAGTTGCCTCAACTCGGGCGAGTGTTCGTAAAGCGGTACTCTCATGGCGGATTCTTTCGTGCGATTACCGGCGGGCGCTTCCTGTGTATCGGTCCGTGTCGCTCGGAGTCTGAGTTCACGATGCTTGAGAAGGTTCGTGCCTGCGGTGTCAACGCCCCGAAACCGATCGCATTCATCAAGAAGGGCTCGACGGTTTTTAGCACCTGGCTTGTCATGGAGGAATTAGCCGGGGCGCGGTCACTTGTTGAGATTCAGGAAAAGGACAGCGACGAAATGCTGAAAGCGATGGATGCGCTTGCGGTACAGATGGGAATTCTGGTCAAACACAACATCTTCCACGTTGATCTGCACCCGGGCAACGTTCTTGTCGCTCCATCGGGTGAGGTGTATCTGGTAGACTTCGACAAAGCGATTACGTTCCGCGGGAGCAGCCAAGCCCTTCGCGATCTCTATCTGCGAAGGTGGCGACGAGCGGTGATCAAGCACAAGCTCTCTCCGGTTCTCTCAGAGATGATGTCTCTGACGCTGCGGAGCTACGATGAGTGAGCGGCTGGGTAGCATCCTAATCGTTTTGATGGGATCGCTCGGCGATGTGGTGCGCGGGATGTATCTCGTTGATGCGATAAAGGCAGCATCTCCAGATACTCGGATAACATGGTTAGTGGAGCCGGCATGTGCGGGTGTCGTGAAGCTACATCCCCGGATCGATGAGATCCTTATTTTCAACCGCGCACAGGGAGTTCGTGGGATAGCGGCCTTGAGAAGAGAGCTCTCGCAGCGAAGTTTTGACATTACCCTCGACTTACAGCGCCATCTGAAGAGTGGTTTCTTTTCGTGGCTATCAGGCGCGCGACGCCGCATCGGATTCAACAAGAGAGATACAAAAGAGGGGAACTGGATCTTTAATACCGAGTACGTGCCCGCTCGGGGTGAGACGATACCGAAGGTAGAGCACTACCAACTCTTTCTCGATGCGCTTGGGTTACCGAGGCCGTCCGAGTTGTCGTCCGGGTTGAGGGATATTACCCTTGCGTCGCTTGACGCTGAGTGGGTGTCGCAGCTTTCACCCCGCTATATCGCGCTTGTGTTGGGCTCATCGTGGGACTCCAAGGATTGGCCCGAAGAGGGCTATGCGGGATTGATAGGGCGTCTCGAAGATCAGACTGTGGTGCTTCTATCGGATAAGACCAAGGTCGACCTCGCTGCTCGATTAGAGAACGTGGAAACCCGTGCCTCAGTGGTGAATCTCGCCGGAAAAACATCTCTGCGGGAGTTGGTGGCGGTGGTGCGGGGTGCTCGTGCGGTTATCGGCCCTGACTCGGGGCCTGCGCACATTGCCGGTGCGGTTGGAACGCCGCACGTAACGCTCTTTGGCTCGACTCCGGCGGTACGAAACGCACCACGGGGTAGTGAGTCGCTAACGGTTTCTGCCGACCTGGGGTGTTCTCCGTGTAAACGGAGGGTGTGCCCCGGTCTCGGTAAGGTGTGTATGAAGCTGATCCATCCCGAGGCCGTTCTTGGCAAGCTCTCCGAGATCCCCTCGTGAGGGGTGGTTCGAGCCGGGAGGCATAAGAGACCGAATTCTCATGCTTTGTCGGCCCGGTCCTCGGGTAGCGTCCGGACGCCCCTCTTGCTATAACAGCCCTATGAAACTGGGACATAAAGACGAGCTGTTGGTAACCCTTGATCGAATTGCATCGACCCCGATCTTGGTTGCAGGAGATGTAATCCTCGACCGGTATGTATGGGGAAAAGTTGAGCGGATTTCGCCTGAGGCTCCGGTTCCAGTCGTAGAGGTTCTGCGCATGGAGGATCGGCTTGGTGGCGCTGCGAACGTTGTGCGCAACTTAGCTTCAATCGGCGCAAAGCCGAAGATGTGTGGCGTTGTAGGGGACGATCAAGATGGTCACTCGGTTTTGAAGCTTCTTGAAGAGTCCGGTGCTGATCGAAGTGGCATCGTGATGGATCCGAGT
>JBIIYC010000233.1:0-3608 GCA_044347025.1 Bdellovibrionota bacterium | reverse complement strand
CTCGCGATACTCCGTGTGTTGAAGGTGCCAGGGGATTTGGAATGGTCCGATGACGGGCAGAGCGATCGTAACTGCGGAGCCGGGTTTAAGCGATTGCGGTGCCTGTAGGACTCGCACCGGACGCCACGGTGGATTCAGTCTATCAAAGGCCCCCGAGCGTGTGTGCCAGGCAAAAACCTCGGAGACTGGAAGTGGAATGGTGCTTTTCCAGGTAAAGAGGCGAGGGGCCACAGACTACCCAAGCACGCGCTTTGCTATCTCGCTGGCGCTCTTTCCGTCATATTGGCCTGCGTACTTCTCTTTAAGGAATTTCATGGCCGTATTGAGCGCCGCTCCAGCTGTTGAGCTCTTGTATTCGAGGAGGATCTTCTCAAGATCGTCGGCGCTTAACTGCTGAGGGAGAAACCCCTCTATAATCGCAATCTCACTCTGAAGCTTCGCCTTCGCTTCGGGGCGATTCGCCTGCTCCTCAAAGCCGATCGCTTCTTGACGCTTCTTGAGCTCTCGTTGCAGGACGAGCACTGCGTCGCTTGCAGGGAGGTCATCAACCGACTTGCTCATCTCCTCGTATTGGATCTCACTTATCAGAGATCGGATCGTCTCCATTCGGAGTCGATCTTGGCTTTTCATGGCGACTTTTAGTGCTTCTTTGAGAGTTGCTTTCATAGGGCACTGTCATACTGCTACCCTTCGAAAAGGGCAACTGAGATACCACAGGCAGCTGAACTTACGCAGCGCGGGGTGTCTGACGCCGGTAGTTCTCGGTGAACTCCTGAAGCTTCTTTGCTGTTTCAGCGCTAATCAGATGCTCTGTTTTGCACGAGTCGATCTCTGCCTGCTCGGGGCTGACCTTTAAGATCTCAACCAAGAAATCGTTGAGAATATTCTTTCGGAGGTGGACTGCTCGCGCGATGGCCTCACCCTCTTCCGAGAGGGAGAGGAACTTGTTCTCGTCTTCCAGGATGAGTCCCTTCGCTTTGAGAGACTTCAGATTAATCGAAGCGCTGCCCGTCGTAATGTTGAGCTCTTTGGCAACGTCGGTTACTCGGGCATAGCCACGCTTCTCGCGTAGCTCAAGGATTGCCTGCAGGTGGTGTGCGGCGCTGTGAGTGATGTTGTTTTCTTCAAACTTCTTCCAAATGTCCATCGGTGTAGCCCTCCAGCACGGTTCGTGAGCGGAGTAGTTGTATACTTTGCTCAACTACTGACGAAAAGTTACTGGCTTTTGTTATGTATGTCAAACGTTGCTTTGTCGGGGTTAGCGCTTGTTAGTCCAGTTGGGCAAGCTACGGGAGGGGGGTACTTTAATTTTTCTGTTAGGCCTGCCATGCTACCCTCCCTTGCGATACGCTCTGCGTGCGAAGGAACGCGCCCCTGGGGTTTGTATGTTGTTTGTTTTCAAATACATAGGTCGGTTTGTTGCTGCGATAGGTGGCGCGCTGCTGGTCGCTTCCAATGCGCTTGCCATTGAGAAGCCCCAAGATGTCCTCAACCGGGATGTGGGGGTGTTTACGCAGCTGGGTGTAAAAGTTGATTTATCCCAGGAGTTTACGAATGCTCTTGGTGAGCGCAAGGCGCTCAGCGAGTTCGTTGTGCCGGGTAAGCCTGTGATTCTGGCGCCCGTGTACTACAAGTGCCCCCGGCTCTGTGGGCTCTTGCTTGATGGTCTCTATAATCTTCTGAACGAGTTGCCGGCCGAGCTTTCGAAGGATTATTCGGTGTTGGTTGTCGGTTTCGATCCGACCGAAACCCCGGAAGATGCAGCGAAAGTTATGACGAAGTTCAATGACCGCCTTGTCGGGCGGGCCGCTGCGGGTAAGGCGGCGATTCAGTATGTCGTGGGCGGTGAGTCCCAGGTCTCGACGATCATGCGAGACATCGGGTTTAAGTTTGTGAAAGATGGGAAGGATTTTGCTCACTCAGCGGCTCTTATGATATTGACGCCGAGCGGTGAGATCTCGCAGTATTTCACCGGGATTATGTTTCCCTCCTGGGATGTCAGGCTCTCATTGGTCGAAGCCTCAAAGGGAGGAATAGGGACAGCGGTTGATCACCTGCTTCTCTACTGCTTTAGATTCGATCCTCTCCAAGGAAAATACACCTGGGCAGTTGTCGGTCTACTAAGGATTGGCGGAGTTTTGACTCTCGTTGGTCTGGCACTCGTGTACGTTCTGTATGGCAGAAGGGGACGAGGAGCTGCGAAGGGTGAACGCAAGAATACGTTTGAAAGTGTAACGGGTTAGATAGCTTTATGTTGGGATTGTTAGGCGAACAGGGATCCGATTTTGCGTATAAGGTCGACTACGCGCACGATGTCGTGACGATCATCTCGGTTATTTGTACCGTCGCGATCGTTGGTACGATGTTGTACTTCGCAGTGAAGTACCGACAGCGCGATGGCGTTGATCACGACACCCCAGCCATTGAGGGTAACAATACCCTTGAGGTTATCTGGACCGTTTTTCCGACATTGGTGTGTATCTGGGTAGCCTGGCTTGGATATGATTCATTCGTTGATCTTCGCTCTCCACCAGCTAACGCGATGGAGATTAATGTCACCGGCCGTAAGTGGGCGTGGGACTTCCAATACGCAAACGGCAAGCGGACCACCAGCGAACTCGTGGTTCCTGTAGGAGAGCCGGTAAAGCTCATCATGACTTCGAAGGATGTTTTGCACTCCTTCTTCGTTCCAGTGATGAGAACAAAGATGGATGTTATCCCCGGTCGCTACACCTACGAGTGGTTCCGACCAGTCAAGACGGGCGACTTTCAGGTGTTCTGTACTGAGTACTGTGGTGACGAGCACTCGAAGATGCTGGCTCGTTTGAAAGTTCTTCCAAAGGCGGAGTTCGAGCGCTGGCTTGCTGATGACAGCGAGGAGAAGAAGCTCGCATCGCTCAAGCCTTCCGATCTTGGAAAAGAGCTGTATGTATCGAAGCAGTGCGTTACATGCCACAGCCTCGACGGTTCGCCTCGCGTCGGTCCAACGTGGCTTAAGCTCTTCGGTAAAGAGGGTAAGCTTGCAGACGGTGGCACGTACAAAGCCGATGAGAATTATATAAAGGAGTCGATCATAAATCCGCAGGCGAAGACGGTTGCTGGCTACCCTGCTATGGGAATGCCGAGCTACGCAGGTCAGCTCTCGGATGATGAGATCGGTGGAATCATCGCCTTCATCAAGACTGTTGATGGCACGCAAAAGGTGGAGGTTGCTCCAGCCGCTCCGAAGAAGGCAGATGCCTCTCTTGCGGGCATGACGCCAGCAGAGCGTGGTAAGGCCCTTGTTAATGACTCCGGCAATCTGTGCGCTACCTGCCACAGCATCGACGGCAGCAAGTTGGTCGGACCAACGTTCAAGGGAATTTGGGGACGGAAAGAGAAGATGGCTGATGGCACCGAGATCGTAGTCGATGCGGCGTACATCAAGGAATCGATCTGGAAGCCGCAGGCTAAGATCGTCGAAGGATACGGTCCTGTCATGCCGGCGATGTATGAAGGCAAACTCACAGAAGAGAATGTCAACGACATCATCGAGTACTTAAAGACTTTGCAGTAATAGAGAGAGGTAAAAAGGTATGTCAGCGCAGGCTCACACAGCACATGCTAAT
>JBIIYC010000232.1:0-3613 GCA_044347025.1 Bdellovibrionota bacterium | reverse complement strand
TCCACAGCTCCGCATCCACAAAAGCCCGGAAACACCTTTCGTGGGTCTTGCGGACACTGATCGAAGCAATCATTTGCTCCATCGCGGTCTGAGTCTGTGTCGGCGACACCGCAGCCACACGCACCAGGAGCGCTCTTGTTTGGATCAGCCGCGCATTTGTCCACACAATCCGCCTTGCCATCGTTATCGGAGTCCGTATCAGGGACTCCGCACCCGCACATCCCCTTCACACTCTTTTGAGAATCGTTCGGACACTCGTCCTTACAGCTCATCACTCCATCGCCATCCGGATCCTCATCTACGAAACCACATCCGCATACGCCGGGTTGGACTTTCGCCCGATCCGTCACACAGAGGTCTTGGCAATCCATCGTGCCGTCACCATCTTTGTCTACATCAGCGACACCGCAACCGCACACGCCCTCAAGAACCTTATTGGTATCTGAAGGGCATTCATCAAACGGAGTAACCCACACTTCACTCCCCTCTTCAGGGGTACTCCCGAAGATGAACAGAGAGTTCCCCACAATACGCAACGCTGTCGGAACAATCTCTTGAGAGTTCCAGGTAAGGCGCTGGTGAGGAGTGATAATACCGGTGTCGTAAGTTGAGAATAATAGTTGACTATTTTGGGCATAGACCCACTTGCTTGAGGACCAGTCTATGGCGGCATTCGGAACCGGAGCTCCAGCCTTAGAGTACTCTTTCAGGATCGTGCTCGGCTTTCTCACTTTAGGAACCCGGAATCTAAAACCCGCACTTTGAGCGGCCGCTATTTCTGATGAAGAGCATGTTCGCGAGCCGCAGTTAGGAGCAACATAAAACAATCCAGAGTCTTCAACGATCTTACCAGTGCCAGACAGGCTACCAACTGGAACAACATCCAATCCCGCCGCACCGCGGCTTAGCCGATACACTGTCGACTTCGTGGCGGTTTGTACTACTATGAAGTAGGTGCCGTCCTCAGGATATTGTTCCCTTCCTGCCACCCAATAATCAACTGGCCATGGCTCTAGACGAGCGGTGGACTTCCATTGATCCGTCTCGGTATCGTACCAGGCGATAGTATCACTTGCCGTATAGACCGGTATTTTATCCACGACACGTTCAACGGACAGATATTCTGAAGTCACGAACAGTGCATCCCCTTCCCCGGAGCTGAGATCGAAGTACCCAAGTTTCTTGCTCGTTCCGGGAGCGCCGTAGCTGCCTGGTCCGTACCCATAGTAGATCTTTGGTCCCTCACTAAATGCAAAACTCGAACAAGGCACACGTAAGGTTCCGCCACTAGTTCCATCTGTGTACCACGTATCCCCAGCGCCAGCGAAGCCAGTTGGGACGGTGAAGAAGAGTCCTGTAGTATCGGTAGTGCTTCCCGCCTCGGGATTAGGAGACAACCGTTTGATTGGTGTTATTCCCCCGTTACTTGAGGCACGGAGGAGGTGCGTCTCACCCGCTTGATTCGTGGCGACCATATACACACCATCAGTGGTGCGTCCTACCGGTTGAATAGAGGAACCGGCAGCGCCAGCGTTAAAATCGAGTGCAAGCTGCACACCAGAAGTAGCAGCTGCAGATGCAACCGGCGAGCCTATCGGCGTTGCTGACGATGCATTCGCTGTTGCAGTTATAGATCCACTCGCAGTGCTTGTCGGTGTTGCGCTGGTAGTCACGGATTGGGTGGTGAAGCCTGTTGTGCCGCTAGTCGTGGTTGCTCCTAGCACACCTCCACTCTGCGGAGTGGTTACAACATCAACCGGGGGCGCAGTACCATCGCCTCGTTGTCCTCTGGCGCCAGCACCCCAACACACAACTTGGCCTGCCTTCTTGAGTGCGCACGAGTGATCTCTACCAGCAGCAATCCCGGTGACACCGGAGGTAAGACCTACCACGTCGACCGGCGTGGGCCGATCAATTGTCGTCCCGTCACCAAGTTGCCCCTTGGCATTGCTTCCCCAACACCGAACCGCGCCGCTTTGTGAGAGTGCGCATGCGTGCAGATCCCCGATCGCTATCGCAGTGATTCCCGAACCGATAGCTGAAAACGCGGAGACGCTCGATTTACCCCAACCCCACATCGATACGGAACCATCACTTTTGATCGCATATGAAACAGCGGGCCCCACATAGACCTTAGCGGCATCGCTTACTCCCGATACCTCAACTGGATGGTCACTATCACTCAGAGAATCATTGCCTAACTGGCCCTGATGGTTGCGCCCCCAACACCTAACGCCACCGCTTACAACGGCACACGCGTGATCCTCGCCGACACTGACATCTGTTGCGCCGGAAGCTATCCCAGACACCGGCACCGGAACGTTGCTATTGGTAAGCGTACCATTCCCGAGCTGCCCGTGATCGTTTCGACCCCAACACTGCACGACGCCGCCAGGAGTCACCGCACACGCAGAGTGCGCTCCAACAGAGAGCGCCTTAGCTCCGACGAGATCCTTTACTGGAGTTGGCACGAAGGAATAGGGCTCAGAGGATCCGGTGCCAAGCTGTCCGGAATCATTCCGTCCCCAGCACTTGGTAACGAGATCGGTAGTCTCGGCACAGGACATCTCACCACCCAGCGAGACGAGAGCGACTGATGCCGGCAGCGCGTCGACCACCGAGGCGGTGTTGCGAGGATCGGAAGACCCGCTGGCGATCGATGCATCCGATGGCTTAACCCCTAACCGTCCATCATTCGCCAAGCCCCAGCACTGAACGGCGCCTGATGTGGTGGCGAAGCATGTATGATCTAAGCCTGCCGAGATCGTTTCAATGCCATCAGCCCGAGCTAACGCAGACGTTGCGATTACGTACACAAGTGAAACAAACAACGGCCGCGCACATGAGCGCGCACGACGACGAAGCCCTCGCCCCACAGCAGAGTAGTCCTGGCCACTCCGTAAAAATCTGCGTGTCTCTGTTCCCATAATCCCGTCCTCGCGCTCGCCAGAGGCTTCCGACTTACCATCTCGATAAGACGGCGCCTTCTGGCTAAAACTTGATACCTTCTTGCAGTTTCCGCGCAAAACTGTCCTGTTTTTTCCCCAAAGCCCCTACTCCCGTAGTCGACCCGAGCCGCCAACCGGCTAATTACAGTGTCTGTTTGTAGTTTGGGCTCCGGTAGTCCTTGTACCCTCGCCCCTTCGCAACGAACGAGAGGACGAGCGTCGCCGCACCCTTTGGGATCGAAAGGCTCAATTGCTTTCCAGAATTCGACTGGCCCGTTGCTTTCTTCACCACTGCGCCTTTCCTATTCAGGAACTTATACGTGTACCGGTAGGAGATAGAGGCTTGTGTTGGAAGCGTTACGCGCACCTTTCTCTGAACCTTTGCAATCGACGGCTTTCCGAGCGTCAGATCAACATCAGTACAATCAGCTGTGCCGTTCTTGTTTGCGTCTGTATCGGGGACATTACAACCGCAAGCGCCTGGGCTTGTCTTGAATCGGTCGGAGTTACAACTCTCACGACAATCCAGCGCTTGGTCTCCATCCATGTCGATATCAGGGACTCCGCAGCCACACGAACCCGCCTCGTATTTCGACGGGTCGTTGTCGCACTCATCGTGACAATCCGCAGAGCCATCGTTATCGGTATCAGTATCGGCAACGCCA
>JBIIYC010000077.1:0-12221 GCA_044347025.1 Bdellovibrionota bacterium | reverse complement strand
TTGGAAAAACGCGCCGAAATCTAGGGTGTACCAGGGGGATTGTGAATCTGGTAAGGTGGAAACATGAAGCTGAGTGATCGAGACACGGCTATTCTGGCAAACCTCTCGCCCGACGGTGTTGGTTCCGTCGAAACGTTCGCGAGTGCCGACAAACAGCGCTCGCATGCTGCCGCACACGAACTCACGCACCTTATCGACCGTCAGTGTATCACTCAGAGTTGCTTCATCGATGTTGGAACTCTCGGCTTTCGCTCGTATATCGCCTACTTCTCATTTCAGCCTGCGCTGCGCTCCGAGATCGATGCGGCCCTCGCCGCCGTCTCGCGCCATCCGTACGTCTCGTGGCTCGGCGAACTCTCCGGTTCCTTTCAATATGCGTGCACCGTGTGCGCCAAAGATATCTCGCAGGCTCTGCTCATATATGGGAGCCTCACGAATACGATGAAACTCCCGTGGCATCGCAAGGCATTTGTTGAACGCTACCTACTGACCACCTGGCCACTCAAATCTGGCGCAGAACAGACACATCCGCATGCCATCGTATATCCACCCCCCTCTACTCAGGTTTCTATCAGTGATCTGGACCACAACGTCCTATCGCTCAAGGCTGTATCTCCCGAGCTGCCGCACGCAGAAATTGCTAAGAGCCTCTCTCTAACGGAAATCGAGGTCGGTGAAAGGATGCAGGAACTCCAACGCGCCCGCGTTATTACTGGATGTTGCTACGCAGTCAACACAAACCGTCTTGGCCTAGCGCACACCGAGATATCATTAACACTCAATCGCATCGACGCAGCTTTGATTGATATGCTCGTCAATTTCGGCAGGGAACACCCTCGCTGTCGTTCGGTGGCCGGGTGCCTCGGCACCTGGGATTTTCAATTTACTGTGCTCACCACCAACACAGACGACCAGCACCGCTTTACAAGTGAGCTTTGGCAGCGGTTTGGGCACCACATAGAATCACTCCATGTCACCAGTCATGCACGAGAGCTGCGGAGCAACCCCTACCCCTTCCCCAACCTTGATGCAGTTCTTGCCTAGCTACTTCCGTAGCGTTGTGTCTGGTTAGAGTTTGATGTGTTGTCCTCCCATCTAACGATGATATAGTTCCCACATCGAGTAATCGCAGAGGAGCAGGTATGACAGGTGCTTGGGGTTCAGGTCCAGTTGATATGACAACACGATGCAGGCTCGACGAGCCGGGGCGGCAAGTGTCAATAGGGTCGGCATTAGGGGCGGCAGCTCTCGCGGGAATTGGGCTCCTCGTGAGTTTGACACAAGGCAACACGAAGTCGGGTGCCGAAAAAACGGCCGAGCCAGAGTCTCGCTTACCAACGACAAGCGAGCTCGTTCTTCCACCGCGCCCAGCAACAATCAAGTAGCATCAGCCGCCAGGCAAACGACACCAGGGTTTGTGCGCTCACTTGGAGAGCGAACGCGCTCAGCCACTGCCTGCTGCCGTCAATCCAGGCTTCATGTTCCCAGAGCGTGAGTCGGTTCCTCTGAGCGTGGATGCCTCGATGCACCCATCGTTTGCTTTGTCCCTCGCCAATCGATATTGTGCCGAAGTTTACCCCGTATGACGAAAGACACTTGTATATCAGCCGCTGGTACTAAAACCGCCCAAGCTTGGTCCCTCGGCGATTACGAGGTGGTGGAGCGGGCGGCCGGATACGGAGTAATCCGGCATAAGACATCCGGCGAAACCATGCACTCGGTCAATAACCCTTCCGAGGAGGCTCGTCGCCTGTATATTGAACAACCGGGCATTGCAACTGTAGCCACTATAGCTGGGGAGCCCCTCACCATCTGGGATGTCGGACTTGGCGCCGCCACGAACGCCATGGAGTGCATAGGGCTACTTGAAAATACTGCGCAATTGCAACGAGACGTTCAGATTGTGAGCTTTGAAAACGATCTGAATCCTCTGCGGCTAACCGTCCACCACCCAGATCTCTTTCAGCACACGCATCACGCCGCTCCGAGAACTCTCCTAGAGCATGGGCGGTGGCGCTCCTCTGTGCAGCCAATCGAGTGGGTGCTTCTCGAAGGCCAGTTTCTTGACCGAATAGTAGCCGCCGACAGTCCAGATATAATCTGGTACGACCCCTTCTCATACAAAGTAAACACGGATTTGTGGTCAGTCGCGGCCTTCGAAGCAGTCCTAAGCGCCACGCACGCCAAGGCGACCCGGCTCTATACCTATTCAGCATCTACTGCCGTCCGAGCAACGATGCTCATGGCGGGATGGTTCGTTGGACGCGGAGCGGCGACTGGTCCAAAGAGCGACACGACCATCGCTTACTCGCCAGAGGCAATACGACAGGGCCTAGGAAACAACCTCCTCGACGACGCGTGGCTATCCCGCTGGAAACGCAGCGATGCAAAAGGACCGATCGGAGCAGATTGCTTGGATGCTCACGAGAGAGTCCTGCGGCATCCTCAATTCGCCACTGCCAACTGAGGAATGGGAAGCCGTCACCCTTCGAGTTCTCGCCTCCACTCCCAAGCGTAGTTATTCACAACCGGCGCCCGGAAGTCAGCCGGCGTGTAGGGCCGTCCGCCGTCGCGACGACGAGTTCTGTAGGTAAACGATAACCCAGAGGACGTCTTAATCGTCAAAGTGCGCCGCGCCCTAACAACCCCTTTGTCTGGCCCAGCGGTGGTAAGGAGTAGGTCCACAGAGCACGCAGACTTCGCCCCTGTTGGGTCGATACAGGTTGCTTGCTCAAACCTCACTTCCAATCGCTTTGTGCCCGTGCGCTTTTTCTCATTCCAGGTATCCCGCACTACCGAGAGCCCCTCGTTATCATTCCGATTTACGAGGACCGACCCCCTCGATGTTCTGAGCCGCAACTTCTGCTTTAAAGTTGGAACCTTCTTTACAAACGGAAAGTACTCCGCGTAGTACCCCCCAATATCGCCGAACCGGATAGTCAGCAGCTTTCCTCCCGGATCCCGACGCCCTGCGGAAAAGTAGATCCCATACTCGATGAAGTCGCGCTCAGTGAAGTTGTATGGCGCCGCAGAGGCCGCTCCCCCGGATATCAGCAACACAGCAACGATCCAGACAGAGAAAGAGGGTGTTACTATTCTACGGTGTACCATGATAATCTCTTGAAGACAGTCGATAGGGATAGTGTCCCACCCCTGTGTGGCGTTCACCAAGGGCCAAGTGAAGCATGAGAGCTAGGATAGGACCGGTTGTGCTACATACCCAACATCTCGCCATCGTCCGACGTGGTCGATGGGCACATCGCCCCCAAGACTAGCCCCAACAGCAACCATGGTACTTTGTCGGTTCATCCGGCAGCTCGCCCGAAAAGAAGACTGCGCCTTGCCACTACAAAACCATCGTGATGAGATTCCATGGTGGCACCACTCGAAGACTCCTACCTCGACATTATACAAAAAGCCCAACGCGGTCTCGGACTGAACGATGTTGAACTCGCAGCAAAAGCAGGTATCCATCCTGCCACACTCCTCTCTCTCCAGGCGGACTCGCGCGATCCCTCGGCGCTTGAGGCCGTGGCATCGGCACTTCATCTCGATGTCAATTCGTTGCAGGATCTAGCAGCCGGACTATGGGAGCCTAACCCCGTATCCATGCCAAACCTACATCAGATCCAAACCACTTTCGGCACCATGGCAGTGAACGCCTACCTCGTTTTCGAACCCGAAACAGACGGTGCGGTACTCTTTGACACCGGAGGAGATTCCGCACCAATTCTTCAAACACTCACGGACCATCGCCGCATACTCAAGTCTATATTCTTGACTCATCTGCACCGCGATCACATCGCAGGCCTCGAGGAATTAGGCAGTTTGGATTCAATTCCAACCTTCTCAAGCTCGCGAGAGCCACATGTTGGTTCGAATCACTTCGCCTACGGCGAGACCTTCGCGATCGGAAAACTTACGATAGAGACCCGCAGGACAACCGGACACACTCGCGGCGGAACAACCTACGTCGTTCGCGGGCTCGCCCGGCCAGTGGCAATTGTTGGCGACGCTCTCTTTGCAGGGAGTATGGGGGGAGCCCCCCAAGCCTGGACGGAAGCACTAGAAACTAACCGGTCTGCTATCCTCTCGCTCCCCGATGAAACCGTTATCTGTCCGGGACACGGCCCCATGACGACCGTTGCAGAGGAGAAAGCTCACAACCCCCTATTCCCTGAGTATACGCGACCCCAAAGAGGTTGACAGACCACCTAGCCGAACGCTCGACCCCACGCATCTTCAACCGCCGGGTCGCTAAAAAACTCAATGAGCTCGAGATCCGCTGCGGCGCTCACTCCACCATCAAGCTTGCACTCAATCGCCCTCGTCGCAGCGCGAAGCTGAATCATCGTCGGAAGCAGAGCCCGTTCGTGACGAGACAGCTGCCCCTCTCGGAGATATCCCTTTAGAAATGTTGCTACCGTTTTGAAGCGAGCCTCTCGGTCATGCAGAAGATAACTCAAACATATCCCGAGATCGGCGATAATCCAGGAGTTGATCGCCTCACTAAAATCAATCACACCGACTATCCGCTGGCCAACACCGAGCACATTTCCCGGATGGTAGTCGCCGTGAATGATCCCACGAGGTAGCGCATCGAGCTCGCCGCACCGAGTATCGACGGAACGTCGAAGCCCTTCGATCTGCTTTCGTGCTCGAGGAGAGAATCGCTCCGCTGCCCCCTCATACCGAGCAAATAAGAGATCATGCTGTCGTGGATCCCAGCTCGTTATCTTCGTCTGATTACCCCGAAACCGACGACCATCAGCCGCGTTGTGAATCTGGGCGAGTGTACGTCCAAGTTCACTCAAGAGCCGACCCGTCATCGGCAGCTCCGAGACTCCTTCGCCGGGCAGAAACTCTTGCACTATAAAAGGCAATCCAGCCGCCGAGGTAACGTGCTGCCCACCCCTAGCACGCATAACCCTTGGCACCGGTAGACCTTCATTCGCAAGCACCTCAATCAAACTTGCATGGAACTCTGCATCGTGGAGGGAATCATGCGTGTACGCCTTGCAGAACACAGCTCCCACATGCGTCCTGACCCGAAAATTGAAATCCCAATAACTTTCCATCGCGACAGGAGAGCCAACGACGCGAAGCCCGTAGGCATTCTCAAGCGCAACAACTACATCGTCTGCGGAGACCACCTGCTCCACCTTGGGCATAGCCGATTGCTCGCCCTGTCTCGTTGGGAAAAGAGATTTTGGATCAGGGGTAAGCATAGAACGACATTCAACTCCACAGAGACCGTAGCATTCTACGAAGCCCGAAAGGGTAGTCAAATACCTCGCACCTCTGCCCGTAAGTGCAATAAATACAGCACTTACGGGGAGTCCAATACTCGCACCATTCACCAAAGGTTCATGGTTCCCACGCTAGCTGGATTAGCGTCCGAGCGGAAACAGATAATTGAGAGTCGTGGTAATCCCCAGAAACAAGATAAAGATCCACTGATACCGAGCGTCGATCCGATTCAGATAGGCGATCATCTCCTCCTTTTCTGACTCGGGCGACTCGTTTAGCTTATTTGAAGCCCAGACAAAGAGCACAAATAACGCAAAGGTTACGATGTAACATGCCGCATAAATCTGATCGAGAAAGGTTAGATACGGGAGTAGCGGTAGATTCTGCCTGTATCCCTGCTGCAAGAACACGAGGGTGAGAAGAGCCGTCGAAGGGATGGCGATCCGAACGTCCCACAGCGAAGCCCCTAAGTTCGGAGAAACGAGTACCATTAACATCACCACAAGTAACGGAAGGATAAGCTGTTGAACCGCCGCGAATCCCGATTTCTTGTAGGCGATCTCCAGTCGGACCTGACTAAATTCAGTCGAGGTTTTCTGACCATCCCGGCAGTATCCAAAGCCAGTCGGATACCTCTGAATATACTCCCGCATCTGAAACGAGTCCGTCATATACCCGAGAATATCGATGTACGGCCCGACACCAGACTGCGGAGTGTCCGCGATCAGACGAACCCGATTCACGCCAAACGAGTCGCTTAATGTGCTAAGACCGAAAATTACCGGAACCTCCATCCGCTCAAAGGGATAGCGATGCAGATCCAGATCGCTTACATAAAACCGACTGGCGAAACGAACCACCTGATGGTACTCCCCCGCCGGTGTGCGAATCGGCTTTCCGTACAGCGGCCGCGTAGTCGCATCCCACGAGTTAACCCGATTCACGGGATACAACACCTGGTCAATAGTCACCGCTTCGGCGTCTAGTAACTTCTGGAATCCCTCTGGCCACGTCAGCCACACCGAGC
Organism: Bdellovibrionota bacterium; assembly: GCA_044347025.1. Taxonomy (GTDB): domain Bacteria; phylum Bdellovibrionota_C; class UBA2361; order UBA2361; family OMII01; genus OMII01. The sequence continues at coordinate 5,944 of JBIIYC010000077.1, read as the reverse complement.
CCTCAACGGCTACTGATTGAGTAGCCGTATCAAAGCCGTAGACATTATCAACAAAGATTCCAAGACGGACCTGTGCCAGACCCGGCTCCCACCGCGTCGACTCGGTGACTGGCAGGAGTTCTCCGCCGTAGTCGAAGGGTTTCGTAGCGAACTTTCCCGACCGGTTAGCCCAGACAAACGTTCCGAGCGCAAGCACAGCCAGGGCGATAGAGAGACGCCGCATTAGTATCTTCATCATACTCAGGTTTTTACCCCCAGAGCGGCGTGGCGGCTACTACCTTTTTAGCACTCTTCTTTAAGATTCCCTCGATCGACCCGCATCGAGTCGCTTAGACAGGCTGCGAACGCTTGCCCCCCGGAAGACACCTCTGATCGGATTGCTTAAACACTCGTCGCGCGTTGAAGGTAATTTCTCAGCGCCCACCTAAAAAACAAAAAAGGGCCGGGACTTTCGCCCCGACCCTTTCCGTGCTTCGAAGAGCTAAGGATTACTCCTTATCTCCACCGCGCATCTGCTCACGGATAAGATCTCCGAAGGTAACTCGCGTTCCCTCTTCGTCTCCCATGTACTGCGTATCGTAGTCCTTACGAGCACGCTCCTTGATAGCACGGCTGCTCAAGCTGATACGACGCTCTTGCGTATCAACATTGGTAACCTCTGCCTCAACCTGAGTGCCCACAGGGAATGCCTGTGCAACATCCTGGCTCTTGTCGAGTCCGAGCTGCGAGTTGTGGATAAGCCCCTCAACGCCGCTCTCAATCTCAACGAATACACCGAACTCGGTGATCGCAGTAACGTTACCCTTAACCTTAGTTCCAACAGGATGTCGCTGAGCGATCGTATCCCATGGATCCTCGGAAAGCTGCTTGATACCAAGACTCAAGCGCTCATTTGCAACGTCGATGTCGAGAACAACTGCCTCAACCTCGTCGCCCTTCTTGTAGAGCTCTTGAATCTCTTTCGGATCCTTGATGCGCTTAGTCCATGAGAAGTCGGAGATGTGCACAAGTCCGTCGATCCCCTCTTCGATACCAACGAAGATACCGAACTCAGTAATCGAGCGAACCTTACCCTTAACTCGCGATCCGATCGGATGAATCTGCTGGAGATCCTCCCATGGATTTCTCTGGAGCTGCTTCAAGCCGAGGCTGATGCGCTGCTGCTCAGAGTCGATACCAAGGATAACTGCCTCAACAGCCTCGCCCTCAGTGACGATCTTCGATGGGTGGCGAACCTTCTTGGTCCAGCTCATCTCAGAAACGTGAATGAGACCCTCTACGCCTTCCTCAAGCTCAACGAACGCACCGTAGTCAGTCACAGACTTAACACGACCCTTAACGCGTCCACCGATTGGGAATCGCTCATGCGCAGTAACCCATGGATCCTGAGTGAGCTGCTTCATACCAAGGCTGACGCGCTCCTTCTCCTGATCGTACTTGAGAACTACAACTGGAACCGTCTGACCAACGGAGAGCTTCTCTGAAGGGTGGTTAATGCGACCCCAGGAGATATCGGTGATGTGCAAGAGACCGTCGATTCCACCGAGGTCAATGAACGCACCGTAGTCAGTAACGTTCTTAACAACACCTTCCATAACCACACCCTCTTGGAGAACCTTGAGAGTTGCGCTACGGAGCTCATCACGCTCGCCGAGAAGCACAGCACGACGAGAAAGAACGATATTGCCCTTGTCCCGAGTAATCTTAAGAACCTTGAACTCGTAGTCTTGGCCAAGAAACTTGTCGAGATTACGATGTGGGCGGATGTCGATCTGCGAACCTGGCAAGAATGCAGGAATGCCGATATCAACCTGGAGACCACCCTTAACTTTCTGAATGATCTTACCCTTGATGCGAGTGTCTGCCTTAAACGCAGCCTCAACGCTCTCCCATACTCGCTTCTGATCAGCCTTCTCCTTCGAGAGAAGAACCTGACCCATCTCGTTCTCGAGAGCGATGATGAGAACATCAACTGAATCACCAACTCGAACGGCGATCTTGCCCTCAGGATTTAGAAATTGCTCTGTTGGAACAACGCCCTCGGACTTAAATCCGATATCAACCGAAACCATCTCTTTACCAACAGCCGTTACGATTCCTGGAACGATTTTACCAGGACGGATGTTGTCTACGCGCTCGCGAAGAAGTGACTCGAACTCGCTCGCAAATGAGGATTCTCCCTCGCTACCCTTGAAGCCCCCGAAAGAGCCTGCAGAAAATGAAGTTGCCATGTAATATATTACAGCTTTCTCGGTTCAAAGTTGTTAGTTTTCACTACGCGACCGCCACCCCTCTCGAACCGAAACAAAGAGAGACCAACGCACCCCGTAGCTCTATCGATAGCACGGCATACACCCGCCGCTCAGCGACGAGAGCCCACACTATCCCAGCGCGACATAGTAGTCTTGGATCCCCTCAGGGTCAATAAAGTAGCAGATTTTATTGATCTTTTTACCGACCCGAACCACGCACTCCGGCGGTCGCGCTCACGAAAGCTCTACAACCTATTGAAAAAGCTCTTTAATCTTCTCTCGGGACACAGGGGTTGGTTCCAGTGGCCCACCCGGTCGCCCCTCCCAGGCAGCGAGCAAAAACGCCCGAAAAATGCCGAAATAATCCCGCTCGGCGGCCGTTAGGTCCTTCTGCGCAAGCAATGCACTGGTAAACAGATTGACCGCCTCGAATGCCCCGCCTGGACCCGCATCACGCTCGTACATTTCAGCACTCAATGCGCTCAGCTGATTGAGCAGCTCTGTGGATGGGTATCTGGCACTCGCAGGGCCGGGCTCACTCGTGGGCGCCGGCTCAGGCGTCTCAGCGGATGCTCCGGTGGGTGCCGAGGTCGGACCGGGGGCCGGCTTTACCCCACTCCTCGAAGCGCAGTCAACCTTAACCTCCTGTAGCAACGCCCGGAGGGAGGTGTTCTTCGGACGCGACTTCAACTCCGATGCAACAAACCGGTACACTCGCTCCCGCCGCCGATCCAGCTCAAGAAGACGACACACATCAGTGATACCAGCTCTCCACCGCGCGAATGAGTAGATAACCCCACTTGAAGAATCCGTGCGAGGCGTCGGAGTGGCAGCGCCCTTGGAGGCTTTCTTTACTGGAATGCCATCGTACCGCGGATGGAACTCAACCTCCTGCGCGCGCGCGCCAAACGTCGACCCTAGAACGACCACGACTGAAACGAAAAAAGAGAGTAGTATGCGCATGCAAAAAGGGAGAGGGTCATAGGCTACGGTATGCATCCTACTCACCTCTCCCTTTTGTACCGGAAAGATACGCTTTACGCTATCTGGTCCTTGAGGTCATTCATCGCCTCTTTCATCGAGAGACGAATCTTACCCTGGCGGTCAATCTCAAGCACCTTCACCATTACCTCGTCACCCTCAGCGAGAACGTCATCAACTCGACGAATCTTCTCCTCCGAGATCTGAGAGATATGAACCAGACCATCTGTGCCCGGAAGAATCTCAACAAACGCGCCGAAATCAGCAAGTCGCTTTACGATACCGCGATACACCTTACCAACCACAGCCTCCTGCGTTAGGCTTTCGATAATCGCAATCGCATTCTTGACCTTGTTGTTGTCATTACTTGCGATACTGACCGTACCGTCATCCGTAACCTCCATCTTCACACCGCATGACTCGGTGATCGAGCGGATCGTCTTGCCACCTGGCCCGATGACATCACGGATCTTATCTGGATTGATCTTGATGATAACAATGCGTGGAGCATAGCGGCTGAGATCCGGGCGCGAAGCCTGAATCGCCTTGTTCATCTCACTCAAGATGTGCAAGCGACCATCACGAGCCTGGTTCATCGCCTTATCCATGATCTCACGATCGAGACCCTTGATCTTGATGTCCATCTGGAGAGCAGTGATCCCCTTCTCGGTACCACAAACCTTAAAGTCCATATCTCCTAGGTGATCCTCGTCTCCAAGGATATCAGTGAGAACCACATACTTGCTCTCATTCTTAATGAGACCCATCGCAACGCCGGCTACCGGCGCCTTGATTGGAACTCCCGCATCCATGAGCGACAAGCTCGAACCACACACGGTGGCCATCGAGCTCGAACCGTTACTCTCCGTAATCTCCGATACGATACGGATTACGTACGGAAACTGCTTCGTATCCGGAAGGATTGCACGAACAGCCCGCTCAGCAAGCGCACCGTGACCGATCTCTCGGCGACCTGGACCGCGCATCGGCTTCGTCTCACCAACTGAGAACGGAGGGAAGTTGTAGTGCAGCATGAAGGTCTTCGATGCATCGCCCATCAAGCTATCAATTCGCTGCGCCTCTTGCTCAGTTCCGAGCGTTGAAACAACGATCGACTGCGTCTCTCCACGAGTGAAGAGCGCCGAACCGTGCGTACGCGGGAGGAAGCCCACTTCGATATTGATCGGCCGAACGGTCGTTGTGTTACGCCCGTCAAGACGCACACCTTCGTTGAGGGCAAGGTCGCGCACCACGTTGTAGTGCGTATCCTCGAACGCCTTGCCTACCAACTTCGAAACCGCAGCCGCATTAGCGTCGTCTGCTTTTACGAACTCAGCCACGAGCGCCGCCTTTGCAGCCGACACGGCATCGCGTCGAGCAAGTTTTTCGCGAATCTTAATGGCTTCTGCGAGCTTAGGAGTCACGAACTTCATCATCGAGGCATACAAAGCCTCATCGTACTCCTTCGCCTTGATCTCCATCGTTGGCTTTCCAACCTTCGATTGGAGCTCGAGCTGCATCTCATTAACAACCTGAAGCTGCTCATGCGCGAAAAAGAGGGCGCCGAGAACGTCGGCTTCTGGAACCTCTTGAGCGCCGCCTTCAACCATCACGATCGCATCCTTAGTACCTGCAACGATAAAGTTGAGGTCAGAGTGTGCGAGCTCAGATTGCTTTGGATTGATCGTTAGCTTGCCGTTAATGCGACCAACTCGAACGCCCGACATAGGCCCCTCGAACGGAAGGTCAGAAACGGTTAGGGCCGCGGAGGCTCCAATCATTGCGAGTGTATCAGGGTCGTTCTCATCGTCGGCCGATAGAACAGTCGCGATTACCTGCACCTCACGGTGAAAGTTCTCAGGGAAGAGAGGACGACATGGCCGGTCGATAAGACGCGATACAAGTGTCTCCTTCTCGCTCAACTTTCCTTCACGTCGGAAGAAACCGCCTGGAATCTTTCCTGCGGCGTAGGTCTTCTCGAAGTAATCCACTGTTAATGGGAAGAAATCTACGTCTTTCTCTGGGCCGTAACATGCGGTGACCAGCACCATCGTTTCGCCGTAGGTAACTAAAGCAGAACCAGCTGCCTGCTTTGCAATGCGACCGGACTCAATCTTCAGAGTGCGACCGTGAAATTCTCGTTGTACCGTATACATGTAATGTCCTTACGTCTGTAAAAGATGCGCCATGGGCTTCGGATAGATTACTACCATCGAAGCCAGGGGGTCTTCCGTCCGTTATCGTGACTGTAACAGCCTGCCACTTTGGAACGGGGCGCTCAAAGCCCCCCTATAGTAGTGCTGCTTACTTGCGGAGGCCAAGAGCCGAAATAGTGCTGCGGTAACGAGCAACGTCTTCGGTCCGGAGGTACTGAAGCATTCGCTTTCTCCGAGAAATGATATCCATCATTCCCTTGCGCGAGTGGTGATCCTTTGGAAACTTAGCGAAGTGATTGCTAAGGATCTCAAGACGTTGGGTCAAAAGGGCGATCTGCACCTCTGGAGAGCCGCAATCCTGGGAATTCCGCTGAAATTGCTTAATAACATCAGCTGGCGCCTTCTCAGAAAGCTTCTGCGTGCCAACCTCGAGGTCCTCAGCCTTATATCCACTCAACTTTACATCTGTATCAGCTGTTCCAGCTGCGCTTGCGGAATTCATCCAACGCTCCTACTTATTCAATAATTCCAGGCAGGTATCGACCACTTCGGGCC
>JBIIYC010000294.1:0-12222 GCA_044347025.1 Bdellovibrionota bacterium | reverse complement strand
CCAACGAATACGCCTACCGAGACACCTACGGTAACGCCAACTGAGACACCAACTCAGACACCAACGATTACCCCAACAGAGACTCCAACAGTCACACCAACACATACGCCGACAGAGACGCCGACGGAGACACCAACCGTGACTCCGACCGAGACACCGACTCAGACACCAACGAATACGCCTACCGAGACACCAACAGTAACGCCAACTGAGACACCAACTCAGACACCAACGATTACCCCAACAGAGACTCCAACGGCGACACCGACGCATACACCAACATCGACGCCGACAGAGACGCCAACGGAGACTCCAACGCAAACTCCAACGCAGACGCCAACGGCTACACCAACTCACACTCCAACAGAAACGCCGACGCAGACACCAACAGTGACTCCAACTGAGACACCAACGCGTACGCCTACTCAGACCCCGACCGAAACGCCGACTCACACACCAACGAATACGCCGACTGTCACTCCAACAGAGACTCCAACGGAGACTCCAACTACAACTCCAACTAATACACCTACTGAGACGCCTACCGGAACGCCGACCGAGACACCGACACAGACTCCGACCAGTACGCCAACTGAAACGCCTACCAGCACGCCAACTAATACACCAACTCTCACGCCGACGGAGACGCCAACGATCACGCCAACCGAGACTCCAACCCAGACACCGACACAGACTCCGACGTCGACACCGACACAGACTCCAACGGCTACACCGACAAATACACCAACAGAGACGCCGACACACACTCCAACAGTTACACCAACACATACGCCGACAGAGACACCGACTGAGACGCCGACTAATACGCCTACGCATACGCCTAGCGTCACCCCAACAGAGACACCAACAAGCACGCCAACGAGCACGCCAACAGAGACACCGACTGCGACTCCAACTGAGACACCGACTCATACTCCAACTGAGACACCAACATCTACGCCATCTCAGACACCGACTGAGACTCCAACCTCGACGCCAACTCATACGCCAACTGTGACTCCGACAGAGACACCAACTAATACGCCAACGAACACTCCAACAGAGACACCGACTGAAACGCCAACTGAGACTCCAACCCACACTCCAACTCAGACACCAACAGCTACGCCGACTCAGACACCGACCGAGACTCCAACCTCAACGCCAACTCATACGCCAACTGTGACTCCGACACAGACGCCAACTAGTACGCCAACGAACACCCCAACAGAGACACCGACTGAGACTCCAACTGAGACACCAACTCACACTCCAACTGAGACACCAACAGCTACGCCGACTCAGACACCGACTGAGACTCCAACCTCAACTCCAACTCATACACCGACTCTAACTCCAACAGAGACACCAACCAGCACGCCAACGAACACGCCGACAGAGACGCCAACCAATACGCCTACTGAGACACCGACGCAGACTCCAACTGAGACACCAACACGCACGCCTACGGAGACCCCAACAGAGACTCCAACTTCAACGCCGACCCATACGCCAACCATGACTCCGAGCGAGACACCGACTGCCACTCCGACGAGTACACCGACCGAGACACCAACTGAGACGCCAACTCAGACACCGACGAATACTCCGACTCAGACGCCTACAAGCACGCCTACGGAAACACCGACCGAGACGCCGACAGTAACCCCGACACAGACTCCAACTCAGACACCAACCGAGACGCCAACAAACACTCCAACACATACGCCTACTGCGACGCCAACAGAGACACCAACCACTACGCCAACGGAGACACCAACACGAACTCCAACGCATACTCCGACTGAGACACCGACCAACACACCGACCGAAACGCCAACATCTACTCCAACACGAACACCGACGGAGACGCCGACAGCTACACCAACGCATACGCCATCGGCTACGCCAACTATTACACCAACGAGCACACCGACGCAGACGCCAACTGAGACTCCAACTCAGACTCCAACTGAGACCCCAACTGAGACACCAACACAGACACCTACTGAGACTCCAACCGGAACTCCGACGCACACTCCAACGGAGACACCTACTGCAACGCCGTCCGTTACACCTACTACGACACCAACATCAACACCGACCAACACGCCTACAACAACCCCAACTCATACACCTACGCAGACACCAACATCCACGCCGACTGAGACACCGACAAATACGCCAACCGAGACGCCGACATCCACCCCAACGGAGACGCCAACGAGCAGTCCGACTATGACTCCAACACAGACGCCGACTTCAACGCCAACTGGAACTCCAACTGAAACACCAACAACGACACCTACGGAGACGCCAACCACGACACCTACCGTAACGCCAACACATACGCCAACCGAGACACCAACGACTACACCGACCGACACTCCGACACACACACCGACTGAGACACCAACGCTGACGCCAAGTGAGACTCCAACTCAGACACCTACGATGACGCCGACGGAAACTCCAACTGAGACTCCAACGAATACTCCGACACAGACACCAACAACTACACCAACTTCAACGCCAACCGAGACTCCAACTGAGACACCAACTCACACACCGACCGTGACTCCGACAACTACTCCAACCGAAACGCCGACATCGACACCGACACACACACCGACTGAGACTCCAACAGTGACCCCGAGCGCAACACCAACCGCGACGCCAACAGCTACGCCGACAGAGACACCAACAACTACTCCAACTCATAGTCCAACATCTACGCCAACCAGTACTCCAACGGAAACGCCGACAAGCACTCCAACAAGCACGGCAACCGCAACGCCAACAATAACTCCGTCTGCGACACCAACCAGCACGCCATCCGCTACCCCAACGCAAACACCGACTGAGACACCAACGTTGACCCCAACTCATACACCCACAGCAACGCCTACTGAGACGCCGACACATACTCCAACACAAACTTCGACGGCTACTCCGAGCGCGACACCGACGGTGACACCTACGATAACTCCAACCTCAACGCCGACTCACACGCCAACGGCTACGCCGACAAGCACTCCGACAGAAACACCGACTGAGACGCCGACGCCGACATCAACACCGACCTCAACGCACACGCCAACAACGACGCCAACGCAAACGCCAACCGAGACACCAACGGAGACTCCGACCAGTACGCATACGCCTACGTCTACGCACACACCAACAAGCACTCCAACTCACACACCAACAGAGACTCCGACAGAGACTCCAACATGGACCCCAACCAATACTCCGACTGAAACCCCAACTATGACGCCAACCCACACTCCAACGGATACTCCAACAGAGACACCAACCCAGACGCCAACGAGCACGCCAACTGAAACTCCGACACAAACGCCAACATCGACTGCGACAGAAACGCCGACAGCGTCTCCGACAGCAACCACCACCAATACACCTACTGATACTCCAACCTATACGCCGACATCTACGCCGACGGAGACTCCAACACACACGCCAACACCGACTATCACGCCAACAGCCACGGCGACTCCGACACCGCTGCCAATGACCACTATCTATGGATTCGTACTCCGGGATGACGGAGCTGCGCCAGCAACCGCTCAGGGTGCTCAAACAGGCGCTAGCGCAGAGGCGCAGGAGGCACAAGGAGCAATGCCAGGTGCGCAGCTTAACGCGACCCCATCAACCAGCGCCCTAGAGCCAATGCCGTACGCAGAGGTTGCAATTGTATCTGAGCACGTTAACGCAGTGGCAACAGCCGATGCGGATGGATGGTTCTCTGTAACAGTGCCTGAGGCGGATTCGGTGACGATTAAGTCTGCAGCGAAGGCACTTAAGTTCATCAATATCAATGGCGAGATAGTCGAGGAGCTCACCGGTGTTGCGTCGACACTTACCACTCAGAATCCATTCTACATCACTTCTAAGTCACAGATTGTCCAGGGAGCGATGTGTCAATTTACGAGCGGTGGTGAAGCGTATGTCCGGTTCCCATACACCCAGCGTACCGGTGAGACGTTAAGTGTCCTGAGCGGCTCTCGCAACTACCTCGTGTCCGCATCCGGCACGCCATTACCAGCTGAGGAGTTTGAGCCAACCGCAGAGGGTATCGCTGATAATACAACCAGCTTTAGTAGACCGCTTCGGGACTTCACGGGGGCAGATGGCCTTGTAGATGTCGAGTGGTACCTCTATGGTACGCTCGCACCGCGGCAGGATCCATTACCGCTCTGCGAATCCGCCGGTGAGCTCGATGGTTGTACAGCCGTATCGCTGTCCGGCCTTGATAGGGTATTTAACGAGGTATCAACAACGGCGATCAACATCTCCAAGAGAATCGTCTCGAACAAGAAGATCATTCGCTTCTCAGGGAAAACCCGTGTTGCGTTCCTCAAGAAGCGAGTCGCACCTACCCTCGCGAAACTCAGGATTCTCCTTCGGTACATCCCGCAAACGGCGTACACCTGCCCGGTCACACCGTCTAGCTGCAGAACCAGGGCGATACCGAAGAAGGAGATGCTCAAACACCTTGAGGTTCTCTTCCAGACCAAGTGGCCACGGGAGATTAGGCCGGTGCTGAAGTCTATCAATAAGCTGGCTCCAGCAGCCCGCCGACGCCTCCAGGCGATCCTTAAGGAATACCCGGATACGGTTGTTACCTGCGATAAGCCGTAGTCGGTGGGACTGTAGTTCACATATTGCATGAAACTGCGTCGCAAGAGGGCTGAGAATATTGATTTTTCTTACCTGGAGGGCGACTTCGGAAACTGACGTGCTGACCGGAATTGTATCGAGATACCTGCTGGGTACGCGATCAGGCTGCGAAGCGCAAAATGCACTAGTATCGGCGTTCACGGTAGCAGGCTTCATGTAACGTGCGGGCCTGCCCCAGGAATACCCCTGAGAACAGGGATTCCACACTACGCAGTTTCTAACCAGGCACCGGCCGTGGCTCTTCTCACCCACTGAAGGGCGCTAAGCCGCGAATGATTCAGCGCTTTATCGGCCCGGGTATCTTCATACAATCATTCCAACTTCTGGCATGGTCGTTGCTCAATGACAGTCAACGACTATCAAAGACTATCAAGGACCCTCGTGGAGAGATCGTGGTGCGAGTCGGAGACTCAAGAGACTTTTGTCTCACGAAATATACTACTCGCACCTTGTGTAAGCGCATACTCAGCCGGAAACGTAACGGAATACGATTCTTAGTGTGTGCCGCTCTCGGGAAGAGATCTCGTGACTAGGACAAGGAGGCACGTACATGCGACTCTTAATCGTTGAAACAACGTCAGCTAGCCAGGCCGCCACGGCTCGCCGACTTGACTCCATCGATACGGTGGATAAAGACACTCTTGACCTTTCAATCGGATTAGCCGACGAGCATTCTCTCCACGACCGACTTACCACCTGTGACGTCGTGCTTCTTGGTTCCACGTTAGGAGAGCGGGCCCTCTTGCTAGCGCGTCAAGCAAAGGCTGCCAATCCCCAGCTTCAGATCATCATGTTTGTCTCTCACGAATCCTATATCGCGGGGGCATTCCGCTCCGCGCTTTCTCAGGGTACACGAAAGGTATTACCCGAGGGGGCCTCGACGCTTGACATCGTCCAAGAGCTCATGAGCATTCACGAGGAATATCGCTCCCGAGGCTCAATTCGCTCTAGCCGAGTAGTCGCCGTCGTTCAGGCTAAAGGTGGCGTCGGGGCAACATCTGCCTGCGCGGCACTTGCAGACGTGTGCGCACACCATCGTCGATCGGCGATCCTATGGGACCTCGATATTGAGACTCGAGATCTCTGCCGCTCCTTCATGGTCGAGGGAGGACAGCCGGCTCTTATGCGTGAGCTTATCCAGGGCAGTGTTGAGGTATCTCGAGATTCCCTTCGCCGTGCCCTCATGCCTATTTCCGAGTACGTGTCTCTCTTACCCCCTTCCGACCACGTTGGTGCCAGTCTAGACCTGGTCGGTAGCACTGATGCTATTCACGTAGCCCAATCTATACTCGCGTTAGCTCGAATAACTCATGACACTATTATTATCGATATCGGAGGACGCCTGGGCCCAGCTGCTGCTGCAATTCTACGGGAAGCAGATGTGGTACTTGTCATGCTCGACGATTCACTTCTTGGGCTGTCAGCGGCCCGCTTCTTCTTACCTACCCTGATGTCTATCGTTCGGAATAATGATTCAATTCGCTTTCTGTGTTCCGGTGTATCCTTACCCCATGGAGAGCTTGAAAAGCACATGTCCCAATGTGGCCTTGGGACAGAAGCATGGAATCTTCCCCGAATTCCTTTCGACTCTGCAGCTGGGCGCTGGCCCGGATCTGGCAAAACCTTATACAGCCTGGGAAAAAAACAAACACGGCGGGCATTTGATGATATTGCCCTCTCTCTCGGAGCTATCGACAAGCCCGTTCAAAACGCACGTAGCACGTCCGATCGGTCATCTTTGCCGTCTCAGGAATCGACCGGCTTAGCAACTATTGCTTCGTGTCTCGGATCGCTCTCTCTCTTTCGAATAATTTCCCATCGACCCGTTAACTAATTACCACGCTGCGGAGGTACACGTACCATGTCATATTTCGGAGGCTCAGTATCAAGACGGTCATGGCCACGGGTCGACCTGTGGTTTATGCTCATATTCGTGCTGTCATTCAGCGGCATCGCATCTTCTCTCGTGCTCGCTCGACATGTTCCTTTCTTTACAAATGGTACTGAACAATCGCATACGGGCGCCCTCTCGAGTAACCCCGTACACGGCCCAATCACTCTTGTGCTAGTTGCTGCCGAGGAAATTCCTGTCGGCGCACGACTGGCACCAAGTATGTTTCGGCTTGAGTCGAGAATCATTCAGGACGTCGAACACCAGCTCGTTAGAGATCCTGACGAGATCGTCGATTCGTTTGCACGACTTGTGATCGCCGCGAACACCCCCCTTCTCCGAACGGCAACCACCAAAACCGCACCCTCTGCAGATATCACCACAAGAATTCCCGTTGGCTTCCGGGCAGTGGCCATCCCAATTAACGTTCTAACCGGCGTGGAGGGTTGGGTACGCCCGGGCGCTACCGTCGATGTCGTCTGGTCGACCCAACATGGGCAGCAGCTTGTAGTATCGACTATCGTCGAGAATGCCAAGGTGCTCTCCGTTGAGCGAACCTTGGAAAATGAGGTCCAGGTGAAAAGTCCTTCGTCGCTCATCCCAAACCACATCACGCTTCTCGTCACATCAGCCGATGCTCAGAAGATCCAGCTCGCGAAGGGATCGGGTAGCCTCAATCTTAGCCTTCGAGGCGCACTCGATAGCGGGGCTCAAGGGAGTAGCGTGCTAACGTCCGAGTCATTACTCATCGGGCGAAAGCCGCTCTCTGACAGTAAAGGAAGGGTGAAAATGAACGGTGAGGAATATGCGCTATTTGAAAACCGTCTTGTCCCGGTCCAACAACTCCTGGCCGGCGCTCCACATACCAATTAGGAGCACCGGGCATTATGCGAACTCAACTAAATACCCGACAATCCGGCACCGCTTTAACGGAAGCAGCTCTCGTGCTCCCGCTCTTTTGCCTCCTCATCGCTGGGCTGTTTCAATTCGGCTACCTTTTCAGCATTCTGATGAATCTTCGGAACGCCGCAGCTGTCGGAGCTCGCGCTGCGATATTAGGCACCGGACAGAGCGCGAATCAGGTGTGCACAACGGCCGTTGCCTCTATTTCGACACTCGTGGATACAACACAGGTTACATGCCAGACGTCTCCCCCGAGTCTCCCAGCAGCGCCGAATACCGCTGTAACTGTGACGCTTACCTATCCTGCACCCGTCCTCGCGATATACGCCGGTTTTGACAACTCGCCAAGCTGGACCCTAACCGCTCAAACGACGATGCAATAACGAGAGCGAGTATGACACGTCAACGGTTCACCCATACTACGCACTCGAGGGAGTCGGGACTTGTAGTGGTTTTATTTTGTCTTCTTCTCTCATCGATTATCGCATTTCTTGCATTCGCTATCGACCTTAGTCGACTCTATAGCGAACGACGTGGTCTCCAAATAGCAGCTGATGCCATATCGTTCGCAGGAGCTACTGCACTGGGACCGAGCGCTGATTACCCATCCGTCGCAGCGTCCGTTTCATATATTGCTGATGCAAACAGCATTACCGATGCTGAGGTGAACGCGACCCCGCCACGGTGCGGTATCTGGCAGAGTGGCATCTTCGTACCGCAGAGCGCCGGGACGTGTGACCAAACATCCACGGCTGTCGAGGTGAACCTCTCTCGCTCCGTGCCAACGTCGTTCGCATCATTTTTTGTACCAGGCCCTACTTCGATCTCGGTGCGTTCAGTGACCTATAGGCCGACATTTACCCCAGGAAATTGCATCCGCCCATTCGGTGTTGAAGACTCGTACCTCTCACGTCTTCAGCTTTCGGAGGGTCAAACCTTTACGGTTAACGGCACTCAGGGGCCAGGCAACTGGGGGAAGATAGACCTGTATGGAAATGCCTCATCAGGTGCGGAGTACTCGAACCTGATGCTTAACAACGTATGTGATGATCAGATTGCAGCCGGTGCTTCGGTCTCGGTCGGCACAGGCAATGCCAAAATATCAGACGTGTTTGGCACAATTCTCAGCGACCCTACTCCACCGTACGCCTGGCACGGAATGGTCTTCGCCGTGACCACGGACTTTCCCAACGGTAACGGCGTTGTTGAGATTCTGCGCTTTATTAGGGTCGATCTCATCGCTCAGCAGGGCAACGGCCAGAATTGGTCCGCGACCTTCAAAATTACGGACCTTACTGCGGAGCCCGACCCACGAGATCCGCCGCTACGACAACTTATGGAATAGCTACACCAGGAGAAACAATGGCCACACCAGATTCTAATACGGACCTTCAGGCGATTCTTGAGCTTTTTGGCTCTTCGCCCCGCCGAACCGTCGATCTATCCTCCTCAACTGCGAGACCTACCACAACCAGCACCGGGCAAGAGACCGAATTGCTACCCGGTAAGCCACCACACATCGAGCGCACTCCCCGCTCCTCTCGACAGCTCTCAGGTCTCCCGGATCACAAGCCACTCTCCTCAACTGCAGTTGATGTCTTGAAAGCAGCCCGGAGCGAACTGGGCCGTAATACGCAGCTACAACAAGCCGCCCTCGACGCCGTTGCAACAGAGCAGGTGGTAGCTGAAGCGATTGACAAGGTGCTCGCGGCACAGAAAGAGCAGCTAACTGAGGTGGAGAGAGCGGATCTTATCGTGCACCTATGGACCGACCTAAGCGGCTGGGGGGTGCTTCAGCCCCTTATCGACGACCCACACGTGACAGACATCCATGTCTACGACTCCAACACTGTTGTGTGCCAACGCGGTAAAGTAAGTGAGAGCACCGGGCTTCACTGGCCCTCCAAAGAGGCATACGTGGCGTTTGTTGACCGCCTCCTCCTTCGGCTTGGGAAGTCCCTCTCAACACAGCAGCATACGGTCGATGGCTCCTTCGAGAATGGTATTCGGCTTTGCGCAATTCACGAAAGCGTATGTGTCGGCTGTGGCCCTCTGCTCTCTATTCGTGTTCCTCGTCTTGCCGATACCACCCTTGAGATGTTGATAGACTTCGGGGTAGCGCCGAAGCCTATTATCGATTACCTAGCATCACTGACTCGTTGGGGGCAGACCACGATGCTAATAGCCGGCGAAACCGGAACGGGCAAAACCACTCTCCTTAAAGGATTGGGAACTCAATTCGGTCCCGGAGAATCTATCGTAACTGTCGAAGACACTCCTGAGCTCAATTTTAACCACCCATTTTTGCGCGCCTTAGTCTCCCGTCCCGCAAACACTGAGGGCATCGGCGAGGTGACTCTCCAAGAGCATATTAAAGCAACGCTTCGAATGACCCCGAACCGAGTTATTCTCGGTGAGATGCGGACCCCTCTGGCTGCCGAGGCATTCCTCGAGAGCGCTCAGACAGGTCACACGGGAATGTCAACAATTCACGCTCGTAATGCCAAAGAGACTCTTGTGCGTCTCGAATCTCTTCTCGGGCGAGCTCAAAAATCTGTCGCGATCGATATTATTCGCCAACAGATAGCGCTAGCCGTCGACGTGGTCGTTTGGATGTTTCGGGACAAACGGACCGGAAAACCCCGAATCGGCGAGGTGATTGAAGTCGGGCACTTTGTTGAGGGAAGTATCCAGATTAAACCGATCTTTGGCTTTGATCACTCCAAAGAGCAGCCGACCTGGATCGTAGAGTCTTGGAGCAGTTACTTTGACTCTGTCCTCGTTGCGGATGGCATACATCTTGGCCAACACAATACGACCCTCACTCTCTCCCAGGACCGCTCGCCTTCGCCCCACACCGATCGTTCTCGAGCCAACGGGGTGCACACATGAGCTCAGACGCCCTCCTGGCTATTAGCGCCGTCATCATTGGCGCCATCAGCTTATTCACATTATTAATTGCAGTGAGACATCGACTGCCAACTCTTCTACCATCGGATCGAAGCCAGCTACACCGCGTAATGAACTCTCAAGCTACGTTTGTAGACCCAGCAGCAGACACCACAGGAAATCACGCTCATCTGGTGCAAAGTATAACTACTGCTCCCTCTACGAAGCGGCACTCCGCAAAGCTGACGCTCGCTAAACGCCTCCGGTACGCGAGATGGCAGATTTCCCCGACGACATGGATCTTCGCCTCGCTCTGTCTCAGCGGCATCTTACTTTCCATTGCGGCTTCCCACTTTAATGTTGCAATACAGGTGCTCTCTGTATTGGCTGGCCCATTTATCATGAATATGGCCCTCGAAATAAGCATGGACCGGCGTAGCGCAGCTTTCGATGCAGATTATTCCCAGTTTCTTATGTCGATGGTTGGGTTATTACGAACGGGCATGACGGCTACAGGCGCTCTAGAAACTGCAGCTCGGGGATTAAAGCCTGCATCTCTAGTCCGGCAGGAGGTTTTATTACTCCTAGAACGTATTCGGGTGGGTGTGCCAGAGGATTCATCAATTGGGGCCTTTGGAGATGACATTTACCACCCTGAATTGGAGCTTTTTGTTCAAGCCCTGCTGCTCAGCAATCGAATCGGCGGTAATCTTTCTGACTCTCTTGAGCGACTATCCAAACAGGTTCGTAAACGACAGTATTTTAAGACCTCTGCGATTTCCGCTGTTGCCCTTCAGCGCGGATCCCTTGCGATTATTATCGTGATCCTGTTCCTACTTCAGAGTTACATGGCGCTTGTCAGTCCCAAGCTTATCGTGGATTCCCTTAAGACAGAGGCCGGACGCCACATTTGGCAAGTTTCCGCAGCCACTATAGTGCTCTCGATTGCGTGGATTCGAAGGATAACGAGGCTTAGGGTGTAACATGGATACACATTCGTTATTTACCGCGAGTGTTCTGGCTTTAAGTGGCATATCAGCTACGACGGGTGTTGGATTGCTACTACATCGACGACGGACATCACGAATCCTCGAGGTGCTTGATCCTGCTCATGTGTCGTCACGATCAATCGGCCTGGTGCGTGATACCCTGCAGACGGATCCCGATGGGCGTGACTTTGACAATCTTAATACCGTCGCAAAATATAGGATATCGCACGGAGCAAAGAGTTCCATCCACGATCGACTATTTCACGCCGGTTTGTTCTCCGAGGCAGACCGGGCTACATTCATTCTCTGGCAACGAATCTCCATCGTGATAGCTTCTGGATTAGGCCTCCTTGTGGGATATTTTGGAGGTCCCATGTGGATGTGTCTCGGAGGTGGACTTGGTTTTTTAATCGGGCTCCAAATCCCACGTTCATGGCTCCGGCGAACCATTGAGCGCCGAGCAGACGAGATCATGTTCTATCTGCCACTCGTTGTTGAACAGCTCGTAATTGGCGTAAGTAGCTCTCTCGACATCGGGCCATGTATCAAATGGATCGTATCAATGGCAGATGAGCGCGACTCCCATAATCCGGTAACCGAGTTACTCCGCTACGCTCAGCAATATATGAAGTCGGGCGCCTCTCTGGAGGAGGCGCTGCTTGAAGTTGGCAATCTTGCAGGTCATACAGAGCTGAATCACGTATTCATGTCGTTATCGCAGGTCACTAAACACGGTGGCGAGATAACTCGCCAACTTCAGGAACTGGCGAACGCCGTGGCGGCTCAACGGGAGGCTCGTATTGAAGGCACTATCCGCAAGCTAGAGCTGGCGGCGACCGGCCCAGTTGC
>JBIIYC010000076.1:0-12247 GCA_044347025.1 Bdellovibrionota bacterium | reverse complement strand
CGGAATCGAGAGATGCGTCATGAGCGCAGGATGTTCAATCAAGCTCTCAACACCACCGAGGCTCTCTGCCAGAGAAAAGACCCGAACAGCCTCAAGAAACGTGCGCGACTCCTGAAGGCCACCCTTGAGAATCATCGTTATCATTCCCCCTCCAGAGCGCATCTGTCTCTTGGCTGTTGAGTACTGCGGATGTGACGGCAATCCAGGATAATACACCCTCTCCACCTGAGGATGCTTCTCCAGGTATGCAGCTACAGCCAACGCATTCTCAGCGTGACGTTCCATGCGAATACCGAGGGTCTTCAATCCACGTAGTATCAGAAACGAATCGAAAGGACTCGGCACAGAACCTACTGCATTCTGGAGAAAGCGAAGCCTCTCCTCGAGCTCCTTCGTGTCTCCAACAACCACCAAACCGCCTACGACATCGGAGTGCCCGTTCAAATATTTCGTAGCCGAATGCACCACGAGGGAGAACCCGAGATCGAGAGGGCGTTGCAGATACGGGGAGGCAAAGGTGTTATCGCACACCGAAATGAGATCATTACTTCGCGCAAACGCTGCGACTTGCTCGAGATCAACCACCTTCAGAAGCGGATTGGTCGGAGTTTCAACCCATATCATCCTCGTGTGTGGCTGCTTAGCCTTCTGCAAGCGCTCCCGAACCGTCGCTGCATCCGAAAGATCGACGTAGCTCACCTCAAGTCCAGCCGATAGCTTTCGCACCCGTTCAAAAAGCCGGTAGGTGCCCCCGTAGAGATCATCGCACGCGATCAGATGCGACCCATGCGGTAGTAGTTCTAGTACGGTCGCGCTCGCTGCAAGCCCAGACGAGAACGCGAATCCTGCGGTTCCGTTCTCAAGGCTCGCTGCACAACGCTCATACGCGTACCGAGTCGGATTGTGGCTCCGGGAGTATTCAAAACCTTTGTGCCGACCGGGACTATCCTGTACATACGTTGAGGTCGCAAAGATCGGCGGAATTATCGCCCCCGTCACGGCCTCTGGCTCTTGCCCGACATGGAGCGCCCGAGTGAGAAACCCGGCCTTCTTCTCATCGCCCATCAGTTCGTCTCCGCAAATAATTCAGATAATCGATCTTAGTAATCAACCCTACAAACCTTCCTTGGTGCGTAATAATCGGAACACGTTCGCGCTCAAACAGTGCCAACAATTCGGAGACGTCCGACCCAGCATCAAGAGTTTCGAGCCGGGTGGTCATGACGTCTCTAACCTTCCGAGCGAAGTGCTCACGACCCGGATTCACGGCCTGCAATACATCCCACTCATCAATCATTCCCCGAAGCTCACCGCGCTCCAATACTGGAAGCTGCGAAACTCCGTGGGCGCGCATCCGACTGTAGGCAATCAGCAAGGTATCCTCAGGCTCCACTGAGATCGCAATTCGCTGCGAAATAAGATCGCGAAGATCACCATAGCTCTCACCACCGAGAAGCCCTTGGTCTCGCATCCACGTATCATCAAACATCTTGGTTAAGTACCGGCTCCCCGTATCGCACACAAAGGTAATAACCCGCTTGGGCGTTGTTTGCTCCTTGCAGTAGCGAAGCGCTGCCGCAACCAACAGACCCGTAGATGTGCCCGCCAGGATGCCCTCGCGCCGCAACACTTCCCGAGCAACCTCAAAGCTCTCGGCATCACTGATCGCGTAGCTTTTACGTACGTGGGAGAGGTCCGCTATCGATGGAATAAAATCCTCCCCCATTCCCTCGACAAGCCAAGTTCCGGACTCCTTCAAGACCTCGCCGGTCTTCACATAATGGTCAAGGATCGAACCTACGGGGTCTCCTAGTACCATTTCTGTGCGCGGCGAAACCCTTGCAAAGAATCGACTCAATCCGGTTAACGTTCCACCGGAGCCAACACCGCATACCACCGCATCGATTGCATGCCCCATCTGCTCCCACATCTCCGGGCCAGTGCTCTCCTCGTGAGCTCGCGGATTTGCCGGGTTCCCGAATTGATTGACGTAGAACGAGTTTGGAGTCTCTTTGGCCAAGCGCTCCGCGAGATCGTGGTAGTAGGCGGGATGCCCACGCCCCACATCAGATCGCGTAATCACCACTTCCGCCCCAAGCGCTCGAACCTGACGCACTTTCTCTTGGCTCATTTTGTCCGGAATGACGAGGATGAGCTTGTATCCCTTTATCGCCGCTACCTGCGCTAAACCAAGCCCCGTGTTGCCCGCCGTCGCCTCAATGAGAGTGCTTCCGGGAACAAGCGCGCCCGTGCGCTCGGCATCCTCAATCATGTAGAGCGCGATTCGATCTTTAATTGAGCCCGATGGATTCTGACTCTCCAGCTTCACAAACAGCTCACACACCCCCGTGTCGAACTTCGTGAGCCGTACGATCGGGGTATTCCCGATAAGGTCCAGTACTGAATTGGTCATGTATCTAGTCTTAACCTACTCCCACGATCTTCGCAAAGGAATTCGAACGGTATCAGCACGTTACATACACTCAACCCCCATTTCGCCGCCCTGGTCACAGTGTGATAGAATATCGCAGCTATGACGATTCCAGAGTCCTATCAAACCAGTTCAGTCCATCGCGAATTAATCGAGGAGCTTCTCGCGCTCGATACTGCAGAAGACCGCCTGCAGTGGCTGCTGGAGCGCCACCCCCTTCACAGGCCGGTCGAGTCAGAGGAACGCACCGAAGACTGCAAGGTACCGGGGTGTCTCTCGGGACTGTGGCTCAAGGCGGATATTCGGGACGCTCGCTGTTTTTTTTCGGCGCACAGCGACTCAGACCTTGTCCACGGGGTGGTGTCGTATATCTGCGACCTCTACAGCGATAGAGACCCGCGCCAGATACTTGAGATCGGCGATCTTCTGATCCGCTCCCTCCGTCTTGATGGTCTGCTGAGCACGACCCGCAAGCGGGCTCTTTCCAGCTCATTGGCGTTCTTCCAGCACACGGCATCACAACAGATCGAGCGCCCCCATGCAGGCTAACGGCATCCACTTCATCGACGCGCACAACCACCTCCACGATCGACGCTTTGGCACCATGCGTGATGAGCTGCTTGAGGAATGTTTCTCTCGTGGCGTTTCGTTCTCGGTTGTAAATGGAACGTCTCCCGATGACTGGCCGTCCGTGCTTGAACTAGCGAAGCGTTCACACCGGATCATTCCAAGCTTTGGGGTTCACCCGTGGTATATCAACGATATCCCTTCAGATTGGACAGAGAGGCTTTTGGCGTGTCTCGACTCCACCCCTTCAGCGGTCGGTGAGATAGGGATAGATGGCTGGCGGACCGAATTCGACTCGAAGCGGCAGGAGGAGATATTCCTAACGCAACTTCAGATCGCGGCGGAGCGTAACCTTCCGGTCTCTATTCACGGACTCCGAAAATGGGGCCGACTCCTCGAGCTTCTTACAAAATATCCACGCCCACGCTGCGGCTTCCTCCTGCACTCCTACGGTGGCCCGGTTGAGATGATACAACCATTCGCCAAGCTCGGCGGGTACTTCTCGTGCCCAGGTTTTTTTCTCAATCGAGGGAGAGAGATGAAACTTCGGGTCTTTGCTGAAGTGCCAGAGGACCGCCTCCTGATCGAGACAGACGCGCCGGACCAAAACCTCCCCCCGGAGCTTGACCGCTACCACCTGGTAGCTTCTGAGGGAGGTGCTCGCATCAATCACCCTGCCACGATTGTGGAGGTCTACGAGCACGTCGCCGCACTGCGAAACGTTCCCCTGACAGAGTTCGCCACGCAGATCGAACGGAATTTCCGAGCCTTATTCGGCCCACAGCTCCAGCAGAAGCTACCCAACACCTAATACCTACACATCCAAATCTGCTTGTTATTAAGGGGATATAGCGCCTGATGCCTCGTTAGATGGCACGCCGAGAAGCGATCGGCCCATACCCCTCGTATGGCACTCTGCGGTGCCCGTTTTTGTGGAGGTTCCCGATGCCTTTTGTAGAACAGTCGAGACCACGTGATATCGCACACACCCTTCCAGCGAAGGAGGTCGAAACCCCGCGCAGCGCGTTTGAGGCGGTCGCAACGAGCGCCGCGCGCGAGTCAACTCGCCCGCTCCAACGCGCCCTTATGGCGAATTCCCACGAGCGTCAGGGGGTAGCTCAATCTGATGGAACCTGCCCAGCTCCCGATAGAAACTCAGTTGGCCCCCGTGACCAGCTACCGCAAACCGACGGAACATGCCCCTCTCCCGAGCACTTCACACAGGAACGGCCATCCATGATAACTCGGTTGGGAGAGACCATTAAACACACCCTGGCCAAGCTCGGAATGATTCGCACAGAGTTGCCGTGCGAATGAGCGGCGTGCTCACCCGTGGAGAGTGTCGCAATTCCGCCGCGTTAACGTCCACCAGCGACCTCATTGCTCTACGTACTAGCCTTGGAACCAGGTTCGAGATACCCTTTCACCTATGAAACGAGTCACATTTCGACAGCTCGGGAAGACCGGGCAAGCGCTTCTGAAAGCCGCCGAAGCGGCGATGGAAACTGCCTACAACCCGTACTCAAACTTCTTCGTTGGCTCAGCCCTTCTGACTCCATCCGGCGAAATCATCACCGGATCAAATGTTGAAAACGCATCGTATGGAGCAACCTTGTGTTCGGAGCGAGCTGCGATTGCGCGAGCATCAGCGATGGGACACAAAGTGTTCAGTACGATTGCGGTCATAGGCCGAGGGGACAAAGCTCCATCCAAAGAGATCATTTCTCCATGTGGCGTGTGTCGGCAGATGCTTTTTGAATCAGCGCAGCTCTCAAACACGAACCTCACGATTATCATGTCATCCACATCGATGAATAAGATTGTCGTGGCTACAATCGAGGAGCTGTTGCCACTGGGATTTGGTCCGCGCAACCTTGGGCTGAACTTGAAGCGATTTAGGCCGAAACGGGCATCGTAGATTCGCATCCAACTTTTTCCTGTTGGGCATTCCACTGGCTTGTCTGCAACTTCGGTTTAGGAGCAAAAAATCCTCAGCGTATCTATGTGGATACATAGTCGCGACGGAGTCATTTTTCACCGCGGCGCTCGCAACGCGCTCATCCTCGACAGCGTGACATCCCAGCCCTGACCAGGTAATCTCCGCATCCTATGACCAACGAGATTGCACACCCCACCGAGATTACTGTCGAGATGACGAGCCTGGCAACTGGAGGCTCATGCGTCGGCACTATTACCTCCCCAGAACCGCTTAAAGGCAAGAAGGCGTTCGTGCACGGCACTATTCCCGGTGAGACCGTCACCGCTACGATCACCTTTAGCAAAAAAAGCTTTGTAAATGCCGACCTCGTGTCTGTGGTCACGCCATCCCCACTCCGCATTCAGCCACAATGTCCTGCATTCAGTCAGTGCGGCGGTTGCGATCTCCAGCACATTCCCCTTCCGGAGCAGCGCTCGTTAAAAGCTACGATGGTTGAGGACCTGCTGCGTATTCACGGTGGCGTTACGGCCACGCAAGGCATATCAATCCTGGGACCCGATCTCCCGGGCTTTGAATATCGGCGCCGTATGTCGTTTCACATCAACAAGAAGCGTGAATTCGGCCTCTACCGAAAAAATGGGCGCTCTATCGTCGAGATCGACCACTGCCCCATCTCCACACCGACGATAAACGCATTCCTCGCAGAGAACCTGCGGCTCATCAAAGAGTGCGCGCCGGAGATCGAGACCGTTACGGTTGAAGATCACGATGGCATCGTGCACATCGCCTTGGAAGTGCACCCCCGCAATGAGACGGCGTTGGCAACACTCGCGCCCAAGTCCGCCTTTAAGACACTGTGCGAGCACTACCCGAACCTCCAGGTGAACTACAGACACAAGCCAATCTTTCGAGCGAAGGAAGTAGCCGAGGATGCTCCACCGGTCGGGCACTTTTCACAGAACAACAAGCTCGCCAACGATGCGATGATTCAATACCTCATCGACAACGTAACTACAGAGTCCGTTACGGACCTCTATGCAGGTGCTGGTAATATTTCAATCCCCCTCGCGCTCGCGGGGAAAACAGTAACAGCGGTCGAGGTTAATCCACACCTCGTGCAGTTCGGCGAGTGGCGCGCTAAGGATGCAGGCGTTTCCGATCGCCTGACCTTTCACACAAACAGCTGTGAAAAGTGGGTTGAGAAGAATGCGCCCGAGGCAACCATCGTCCTCGATCCCCCACGAGGCGGAGCGCTTGAAGTGTGCCAGCGACTACACGCCGACAAATCTCCCCGACTGCTCTATGTCAGCTGCTATCCACCGACGTTTGCTCGGGATGTACAGATACTCACCGAGCGCGGTTACGAACTGGTGTCAATAAAGGTTCTCGATATGTTTCCGCAGACCTATCATAGCGAGTTAATCGGCATCTTGGTTGCCCGGTAGCACCCCCGTTTGCCCCCTTACACCCCTCGCCCCTCAATGGTATCCTCCCGGATATGAATGTCTTCACTCGTTTCATCATCGCCACCGCGTTCGTAGCTGCATCATTCGGCATGGGGTTAGTCTCCGCTCAGGCAGACGATCTCGCTATCCAGCCAGGCTACCAGGACCTCGTTCCAACGAGCCCCAAAGAGGCGTGGGGCGATCTGGGGGCCATACAGGTTAATGACGGGAGCCCTTGGTGGTCTGAAGCGCTACTTTATATCCCCAATCGGATACTCGACCTTATCGATGTATTTCGCGTCGATGTCGGTGTCGGAGCCTCAGTGGGTGCCGTTGTGCGCGTGACTGAGTACGCACAGGCCGGATACCGACAGATGCTTCCCGTGTCGTTGCGTGTTGGAGATTTTGGCCGTCAGTTTCCCGCTCTGGTTGAGACCTCGAACGAGATGGGTGTTAGTCCACTCTTTAAACAGTCCGCCGACCGCGAGGTGTGCAAAGCCGAGATCGGTCTCGGTGCGGATGCATTGATTGTAGGAGCCTATGGCGGGATCTGCCTCGATGAGGTCGCTGACTTCATTGGCGGGCTCTTCCTGATCGACTTTAAGGGAGATGACCTCTAACCGTGCGCCGCGTCTCGATCCTTCGCCACATAGAGCTTCTCTTTACCAAACCTGCTCAACCGAGACGGGTCCGCGTCTATGCGAGCGATGAGTTTCTGCATACCGTGTGGCGCAACCTGCGCGCCGAATTCTTCCCCGAACTGCCGGAACTCGACGCCTATACGGTTGCCTGGGCGATGCGCCCTCAAAAACGGGTCCTCGCCTCGTGCAACATCAGAGCTCGCAGGGTGATGGTTGCTCGGGAGCTGTTTGAACCTTCGGCGAGCTGCTGGATCGGTCCGGTGCTCTACCACGAGATGTGCCACGCAGCGATCGGTGAAAGGGTTGAGCGTTCATCGTCTGGCAAGCGGATGTGGCATGGCGCCGAGTTCCGACGGCTGGAGGCGAGACACCCCGACATTCCCGCGATGAACGCGTGGATTCAAACGGGGGGATGGGCCATGGCCGTTCGTAGCTACCGAGCTCGCCGCGCCTGGAGATCCCGAACTCGTTCTACCAGCGGTACCGTCGCCGGGTAGGCTGTTTACACACCCGACCAACACGGTTACTGTTCCGGGTATCCCACACAGTACTCGATATGGTTTTCAGCTCTGCGCTCTTTTTATTTTATTTTCTCCCCCTGTTCCTGGCAGGCTACTGGATTGTTCCGGGCCGGTTTAGGAACCTCTATACTGCTATCGCGAGTCTTTTGTTTTATGCCTGGGGAGCCCCGACGTTTCTCCCCGTCTTTATGGCGTCGTGCCTATGCGATTACGTCATCGTCAGGCGCCTTGCTCGTAGCACAACTGAGCATCGACGCCGTCTCTATCTCGTCATCTCCACCGTCGCAAATGTCGGGCTACTGCTGTACTTCAAGTACGCGAACTTTTTTGTTGACCAGCTAGCGCACGTTGCCTCGCTGATTGGAGCTGCGAAGCCGCATTGGATAGCGATAGCCTTACCTATAGGAATCTCGTTCTTTACCTTCCACAAGATCAGTTATGTGGTTGATGTGTTTCGCCAAAAGTCGCAACCAACCCGAGATTTTGGCGAATACCTTCTCTACATAACATTTTTTCCGCAGCTGATAGCTGGTCCCATCGTTCGCTACCACGAAATCGATACCCAGATCCGAAGTCGCCGAGTAACATTTGATATGATTACCGAAGGGGTGTGGCGCTTCGTGATCGGGCTTTCGGCGAAGCTTCTTATCGCCGATCCCCTCGGCACCGTTGCAAGTCACGTGTTTAAAGGAGATCCCTGGAACGTCTCAGTGGTCAACACCTGGATCGGCACTCTCGCATACACGATGCAGATCTATTTCGACTTCGCCGGGTATTCCTCTATGGCGGTCGGTCTAGCGCTCCTGATCGGATTCCGCTTTCCGGAGAATTTCAACTACCCATACATTTCAGGGTCGGTCACCGAATTCTGGAGACGGTGGCACATGTCTCTATCACGTTGGATGCGCGACTACCTCTACATCCCCCTCGGTGGTAACCGCGTTTCCCCACTCCGTCAGATGGCCAACCTGTGGACCGTATTCCTCCTCTCGGGATTGTGGCATGGGGCAAACTGGACGTTTATAGTGTGGGGCGCCTACCATGGGCTCTTTCTTGCGGCGGAGCGAACCACTCTTGGGCGCTCGTACCTGGGACTTCCCGCTCTTATCCGCCGCCCGATCACCTTCATCCTCATTATGTTCGGATGGGTCCTGTTTCGCTCCGATACTCTATCCGACGCACTTGCCCGCTGGGCTCGGTTGTGTGGCTTTGGAGCCCCTCCAGCGATCCGGTTCGAGGTTTCGCGAGCGTCAGTTATCAGCGATGTTGGACTCTCGATTCTGCTTATTGCGGTAGCCTGGTGTGCCATTATCGAGCCACTACTCGGCGCTCGTGAACGAGCAGAGGCATCGGAGCCACTCTACAGACGAGCGCAGCTCCTGTATCCATTACTGATCATCCTGTTCGCTCTCTGCATCCTCGCGATGGAGGCAGGGGTATATTCACCGTTTATCTATTTTCAATTTTAGGCGATGGGGTCTGTTCGTTTCTCACGACTGTTTCACTGTGTAACGCTAGCGGTTATCGCTTCCGTGATGGCGGTGCCATTGGTCAGCAGTATCGTTCCCATTCCACACACTACCCTCAAAGGAATGAACACCAACTACCCTCTCCCGAAGTGGTCGTTCTCTCAGTTTCGACGACACAAGCTCCAGTCAGGGATTGAGGTGTGGGCTTCTCGTGCCCACCCGCTTTGGTCATGGTCCATAAAGATTATGAACCAATTGGTGTACTCAACTACTGGTGAGATCTCGCTTGACTACGGCACCTCGGTGCAGGGTGGCAACGAGGGATACCTCTGGCAACCGATGTACCTGCGATCAATCACACGGAAGCAACCACCTCCGCGCAAGAAGATCGTCAGCACATTCAAGGCCCTCAAGAAATCCCAGGATCTACTCGCCCAGCACCGCATACCCCTGGTAGCCGTGATCAATCCCAACCTCTTGGCGCTGTATCCAGAGCTCCTACCAGAGAAGTACCAGAGCCCATCCCTCCCGGAGAGCTCCTATGGCGTGGCTCAGGAGGCGATCGCTCGGTACCAACCTCGGGTAGTTAACGCGTACGAGCTTCTCAAAACAGAAGCCGCGCGGTACCCATTCCGTTTCTTTGAACCATCAGGTTCTCATTGGAACGATATCGGATCGTGCATCGCGGCGCGCGCTGTCGGCGAGGCGCTGGCGGATGGCTGGGGAGAATCACCCCCCCTACTGCAGTGCGAGTCGCACCATATGGAGATGCCCCCACGCGAACCGGAAATGGATCTGCTGGATATTACGAACCTACTCCTCCCGGATCGGCTACTTCGACCGGCGCCGTACCTGAACAATCACCCACACGCCAATTTCCAAAAACCAAAACGGATCTTACTCGTGGGCACAAGCTTCCTCTTCGCACTTGAACATCAGCTCTTGAAACACAAGATCGCTGAGTCAACGCACCTTTTGTTCTACTTCCGTCAGCAACGACGCAACGGAAAGGGACACTTCGCAAACTTCGACAAACGTTCGCTCACCAAAGATGAGCTTCTCTCATACGACGCGATAATCGTTGACGCGAATGTCGCGGGCCCGGGCATCATGGGATACGGGTTCCTCCGGTACACAAACGCTCTACTCGACCCGGCCGAAGCCGAGGCGATCCGCGCACGCAAAAATAAAAAGGGGCGCTAAGCCGAACTGCATGATCTCACGACGCGCTCTGCTACGTTCGGCTCTCCTCGGTGGTTCTGCAGTAGGCGCTGGACTTCTGCATCGCGATCTTGGAGGGGCTGGGTGGACCGGAGACTTCCTCACCGAGCAGATCGATGTCCGTCTACCCGACCTCCCACCCGCTTTTGATGGCTACAAGATCGGATTTCTTACCGATCTGCATTTGGGGGTCTGGGTTCCCAACGAATGGATTCACCGGGCAATCGACGAGGTTTCACAGTACGACATCGACATGCTACTCCTCGGTGGCGACTACATCCTCGTGAACGAAATGAACCTCTGGCAGGAGTGTGGTATCATTCGTAACGAGACCTTCGCGCAGCTCTCGAAGAAGGAGGCGATCCCACGAATCTATTCCGCATTTGGAGAATGTTTTGCGGGACGGCGGTTTCGCGATGGGCTCTATGGAGTAGTCGGCAATCACGATCACTGGAACTCGTTCCCGACTTTTCAGCGGATTATGCGGGGATACCCAGATGTACGCATATTAATCAATGAGGAAGTTGTCATCTCTCGGGGTGAACAGAGTCTGTGTGTCTTCGGGGTCGACGATTATCTCACCGGACTTCCCTCAGCTCCACCCAAACGAGATATGAAGCCGGGAGTGTCCTCGCGCCTCATCCTGAGTCACAACCCCGATTACATCGCTGCTCTCGTGGCCCGGCCCGAGCATCCGTTCAGCCTCGCGCTATGTGGTCATACCCATGGCGGGCAGATCGTACTTCCGGTACTCGGGCCCGTGGCGGCGCAGGTGGTAGATCGCCGCTTCATATCTGGCATGCACGTCGTCAATCATAGGCACATCTACACCTCCCGAGGCCTCGGCGTTGTAGGCCTTCCGTTTCGCATTAACTGCCCGGCTGAGGTGACGGTTTTCACCCTGCGACGGGCGTAATGGACGATAATCTCCGATTTCTACCCAGGCTGCCCCTGTACCCACGCACCTTCCACCACCGCTAACCAACTAGAATTACACGCTATATGCGGATGACGGGGAAGCCTCGCTCGGCTTTGCACCTGTTCTTTCACGCTCTCTTTACTTCATACCCACTTTTTTGCTAGAAACTCCACGTATTTGGAGCGGCCCTAGAGGCCTCGTATGCTCCGTTTGATGGGTTACGTACGATACCCTCAAATAATCAGAAGAAGTACACGTAGTACGAGGAAAACAGTGAGTAACGCAGTTGGGGATATGAGCGGAGAGAACGAGTCAGAAAAGCCAGTAACACGGTCACGCAGCGCAGAGGGTTCATCAGAGGGTAGCTCGGATGCTCCTCGTGGTCGTTACTCATCCGCCGCAAGCGACGATCGTGCCCGTGCAGGAGCGATGGAAGTTGTCGTCTCCCACAACATCGAGAAGGCTATGAAGATCCTCAAGCGCAAGCTGATCAAGGAAGGATTGTTCAAAGAGCTTAAGTCGCGTCGGTATTTCGAGAAGCCATCTGAGCGCCGTAAGCGCAAGGTAAAGGAGGCTCGAAAGAAGCAGCGTAAGGACGAGGCTCGTCTTCGCAAAGGTCCGGGCTTGATGTAACAGTCAGCGCGAGATACCAAAAAGGACCCTTTCGGGTCCTTTTTTTTGCTCTGCGTATCGCTAGAACTATCTCCCCGCTTACCGCTCACGCGCATATTGCACGACACTGCGAAGCGAGAACGCCGAGAATGGCGATTTCGGAACACCCAAAAGCGCTAGTATCAAGACTCGCAGTGTCTAGCTTCATGGAACATGGGGGCTAGGGCCCAGTGGCGCCTCACCGAAAAAAGCGATACCGTGGAGCCGTTAGCAACTACATCAAACAACTGCAGAAGGTTAGACAACGGTGCGCATACTCTCCCGATACGTCCTGAAGGAGGTGCTGGTATTTTTCAGCATCAGCCTACTCACGTTCACGGGTCTCCTACTCACCCTTCGGATGCTGAAACTAACCTCCCTGATCGTCAATCGAGGCGTTGGCCTTGATCAGATCGCGACGGTATTTGTTGCGATCATCCCGA
>JBIIYC010000231.1:0-3635 GCA_044347025.1 Bdellovibrionota bacterium | reverse complement strand
CATGACGTCGAAGCAAGCTTCGAAAGCGCATCAGAAGCATAAGGTTATCAACTTCAACGGACGAGGGGCCAAATCGGTCCTCGATCTCTTGTTGGAGGTCGAGGGCTTCATCGTCCGATCGTATATTGGAGAGCCGTTGGTACAGCACGAGACGCTCTCCGATATCGGGCACATACGCCTCCGGGATATACGCATCAAAGCCAGGAATCCGGATCTCAGGGTCGATGATATCCTCGAGCAGTGGCTCATCGCCCTTGAGGTCAGCCACGGCCTCCTGAAGGATGCGGCAGTACATGTCGAATCCAACTGAGAGAACACTGCCGGATTGCTCTTTGCCGAGTAGGTTCCCGGCTCCTCGGATTTCAAGGTCCCGAATCGCAAGGTTGAAGCCGGCACCGAGCGTGTCAAGCGATTGAAGCACCTTGAGACGCTCATGAGCCTCTCCGGTCAGCGAGCGGAGATGCGGGACGATCAGATAGGCGTACGCTTGTCTCTTTCCGCGACCGACTCGCCCACGAAGTTGATAGAGTTGGGCCATTCCAAATTGATCGGCTCGATCGATGATAATAGTATTGGCGTTTGGAACGTCTAATCCTGACTCGATAATCGTGGTCGCGAGCAATACGTCGATTTCCCGGTCGACAAAGCGCTTCATGATTCGCTCCAGCGTTGCCTCCGTCATCTGTCCATGTGCGAATTCAAATCGTGCTTCCGGCACAAGCTCTGCGAGGTGTGCGGCCACTAGAGAGATATTCTGGACACGGTTGTGAATGAAGAATACCTGGCCCCCACGGCGGATCTCTCGCAGGATCGCATCGCGAATCAGAGCATCGTCACGCTCTGCAACGTACGTCTGCACAACTTTTCGGTTCACTGGAGCGGTTTGAATCAGGCTGATATCTCTGATGTTGAGCAGCGACATGTGAAGAGTTCGTGGTATCGGCGTCGCGGTTAAAGTGAGGACATCGACATTGGTGCGATACGATCGCAGGCGCTCCTTTTGTTTGACGCCGAAGCGGTGCTCCTCGTCGATAATAAGAAGCCCGAGATCCTTAAACTGAACGTCGTGCTGGAGGAGTCGATGCGTTCCGATCACGATGTCGATCTCGCCCCGTGCGACTGCATCAAGGACCCGTTGATTCTCCTGCGGCGGATAAAAGCGACTGATCGCCCCAATGGTAACGGGGTATCCGGCGAATCTCTCTGTGAAGTTTTTTTTGTGTTGCTCGACGAGGATAGTGGTTGGGACGAGAACAGCAACTTGCCGTGCATGTTGGGTACATTTGAAAGCTGCTCGAATCGCTACTTCCGTTTTTCCGAATCCTACATCTCCGCACACCAGCCGATCCATCGGTTTGTCGGTCGCCAGATCCCCGAGGGTTTCCTCGATAGCTTTTCGTTGATCCGGTGTCTCATCGTACGGGAATCCATCGGCGAATCGCTCGTCTTCGGCGCCCTGCGGCTCGAAGCGCCATCCCTTAGCAACGGATCGTGATGCGTACAGGCGGATAAGATCTCCGGCGAGCGTAACGATGGAATCTCGCACCTTCTGTTTGGCGCGAACCCAGCGCGTCGAACTGAGCTTGTCGACGACTGGACTCTGTCCCTCTGCGGCAACAAACTTTTGAATCTTCCCGATCTGATGTGCAGGAAGGTAGAGGGTGCTGTCAGCATATTCGAGGTGCAGAAAGTCGCCGAGCACTCCGTCGACCGTTAAGTGTTTGAGGCCCTGATAGATACCGATCCCGTAGTCGATGTGCACGAGATAGTCCCCCTCCTTGAGAAGAGAGAGGGTGCTCAAAAGGCGCTTGGCGCTTATCCGAGGGGCTTTGCCAGAACGATAGGAGCGTTCGCCGAAGATCTCGTTTTCCGAGAGGAAGCATAGCCGCTCGGCAGGGATGCGAAAGCCTGCAGTAAGATGTCCAACAATAATGGCGACACCTGGGCGGCGGGGGGCATCGATCCAGCCCATGCCGGTGCCGGTAATTATCGGAGCGTCCGTCCCTATATCGAGGAGAATCGCTTGAAGCCGTTGTGCTCGTCCGAGCGAACCAACGCTGAGAGCGATGCTGTACTTTTTGCCCCGCCATTCGTTAAGAAACGCTTTGAGAGGTCCGAATGCAGAACCAGAGCCGATAGTGGTTCGCATCCTGGTTGCCAGCTCTACGTTGCTTTCCGCTCGAAAGTTGGTCGTCTCATGTTGAATCGTTGCAGGTGCTATCGAGGAGACCTCAAACGCGGTGAGAGCGGTGAGCTTTTCATTCGCTTCGTCGCCTGAGAGATAGATGTCGGAGGCGCGAGGAATAAGGTGTTGTTCCTCGGCTAGACGTGATGCTCGCTCCTCGGCGCTGTCGAGAAACTCAGCCATCATGCGCTGACACTGGAAAGAATCGATCGTGAACACCGGGGTGTTGCTTGGAAGTACGTCAAGCAGGGTGGGCAGGGTCGGTTGCGCGATATATTGAATGAGCTCAAGGCCGGGATGATCGTCTCGATGTTCGATCGCTTGTAACACCTTCTCAACTTCGCGCGCATGCGTGCCGGTTTCAGCTGCACGGTCTTTAATGCGCGTTGTGATAGCAGCCCTATCTGCCTCGAATCGTAATGCGAGTGAAAACTCTCGAACCGGGAGGATCGTAATTGCCGTAAGGTCGCATGTGCTGCGTTGTGATTCAGGATCGAATCCCTGCATGCGGACAATTCTTCCCTCGTTGAACTCAAGTCGGATCGGTGAGGCGCTCGTTATCGGAAATAGATCGATCACCGCTCCTTTTAGGCAGAGATCCCCGATATCGCTCACTCCCTTGCATGGAGCATATCCACCATCGATGAGCAACGACACGAGTGAGTCTCGGTCCACTGATTCGCCCAGCGTCAGGTGCATACTGAGGGCAGCAATATCATCCGGCGGAAGAATCTTCTGTATGATGGCATCTGCGGACGTTACCACAGTGCATGCTCCTGTGGTGCACAACGCATGGATTGCGCGGATACGAGCGGCTGAAGTGTCAACGCCGGGAGACACTGGCTCTAGAGGTAGGGTGTCCCAACCTGGCAGGAAGAGAACCTCAGAGCTTCCAACAAAAAAGCGGAGATCGTCAAAGACCTCTTCCGCAACTTTTCGGTCCGGGGCGACGATTAAAGCACGAGGTTGTTGTTTGATGGCCGTCGCAAGGTACCACGCGCACGATGAGCCCGGGAGGCCAATTGCCCGTTTGATGAGAGTCTGCGTTGGAGCTTTCGGGCGTGTCATACGACTGGATTACGTTTTTGTGAGAGCGCGTACCACACATGCTCTCGACTAGGCTGCGCTCGACGTAGCCTGCTGCGGTTGCTTGCTTGCGCCATTGAGTACCAAGGTGTTGAACGTACCACGGCGGGCTCGTCCTTGCTCCTGCTTACTGTGCATCTTTTTCGGATGCGCCGGCGTTTCTTTCACAGGTTTAAGCCATCATACGCGCGGCACGTGGGATCGTAAAGCGCGCCTATTTTGACAATGAGAGGGGATAAGCTGTGGAGATCGTGCCTTTGTTGGCTGAGATGGTTAGGCTCGGGGCCTCGGATGTGCATCTTATCCCACATGAGCCGCCCGTGCTCCGAATAAACGGGGAGATCTATCGGCTTTCCGGAGCGCC
>JBIIYC010000075.1:0-12327 GCA_044347025.1 Bdellovibrionota bacterium | reverse complement strand
AAAGCCCATCAAGGAACACCAGCGTCCATGCAACTGGATACTGGCCACTTGGGCCATCGGTTTTCGTAACAGAGAGTCCCAGCCGTTTCACGAGGTAGGTATTTCCGACGCCGGTCTCGGCATCCTTCCACACCTCTGCCATCGGCTGGTACCTACCAGCAACACGCCACGCCACACCGGTAACCTCTGTGGTGGTTCCCACGAGAAAGCTAAATATTCCGGGGCCAATCATAAACCAGGCGTAGTTACGAGGGGGGCTATTGAGAACTATGCCCATCAGCCCACCGATCGCACCTACCACGTACAATAGAGGAGCCCATGTGCCGAATCCGGTGTCATTTACAAGGTGTAAAAAATCTGCATGTGTGAGGTATCCGATGTTCGCCCACGCTGCCGTTATCAGATTGTACGCACTTCCCGGACAGGTGGTCGGATTACACTCGAGCACCTGGAACACGAAACTAGCTCCCTCTGTAAGCAGCGAACCTTCTGAAAGCGACTGCGCACCCGCGAGCGCAATCGAGAAGCTCAACTTCGCGATTGAAAGCAGTACCGACAGGCAGATGTTGAACGCCGATGTATCCATCGTTACTTCGGCCCTCCTACTGAACCAGCAGTAAACGAGGAGAGATTGTTCTGACTTGGACGGAACACCGATGAACCACCCTGGCCCTGTGCAAGCTTACTGAACGTGTTCAGGAATATGATCCACTCCTGACGGTTCTGCTCGCGGCGAGTATCCATCTCTGACGTTGGTACACATGGCCAGCCAAGCTGCAAATTGTGGCAGAAGAGATAATTTCCGAGGCTCTCAGTATCTTGGTTCGTCTGAAATCCAGCCGATATCTTATCCCACAGGCCACGATAGATGTGCGTGACATTCGACTCTGCGATATACTTCGTGATCTCAAACAACACCACGTTCCTCAAACAGGTCCTCGCATTCGCGCCACTGCAATCATCAAACCCTGCAGCTGCACCTGCAGTGGTGTTTGTCGAGCTCATCGCCATAATGGCAGCTCGACCGCTCAGTGGCATCGTGGACTCATCTCCGGAGAACGAGTCGCAATCGATCTCATCTATCGGCTTGCGCGAGAGCATTAACTTAAAGAACTGATCGACTAGGTTTAGCGTGACCTGAATATCAACTGCTTGTACTCCCAACCAGTTCTCTGGGGCTATCGCATCCGCCGGATGCTTCTTCTCGAATATGTACGTATTGTAGTTCGGATTGCTCTTTTTGAAGGTGCAGTATTGCCGCATTACCTGATTAATGTGCTTCCACACCTCTTTCCGCTGCTCAAATCGCATTACATCCCACGCAGGTCCATGGAACTGGCCCGGTTGTGGTGGCCCCATAAAGTTGCTCGTATCACGAACCGCGGGAACTGGCCGATAGCGGGTAGTGATAGTATGCGCAGTTTGTCCGGGTCCGCCGGCATCGGCGTTCGACGTAATAACCAGGTCTCCTACCCAGTCAAGCACCTCTTGCTTGACGCCACCACTATCTCCCGGGAACAACTTGTCGGAGAGTTTTACTTCAGGCTGCGCGCTTTGCGCACTCGTCGCGCTAGCCGTTACGTCAGATGGATCAGCCCCTGCTGGCTTCTGATTCTCTCTAAACGCCGATAGCTGAGCATCTTTATCCTGTCGAAAGGTATCGCCGCTCGCGAACATGAGTGCCGCCGGCCACACCTCACGATTTCCATCTGAAAACTTCATTGAGTTAACAGCGCTCGCAACATATGCGCGGCTCAACTGTCCCGTCGAATCGGCAGCATCAAGCATCTTCATATTAAGATCGCTTGCCTGAACCGTGTTAGACAGCAACGTTCCGATGGTGTTTATCGATCCGAGATACCCCGTAGCTGCTCCGTTCTCGACCATCATCATCGTCTCCATCATGACCGGGACATCGGCCGCGATCAGATTCTTGAGCATGTTTTTCATCTCTTGAGATCGTGCAAGCTGTCGAAATCCCATCATCGGGGGGAGCTTGAGGGAGTTCACGGTGAATTCTGGATTCGGTGCTGTCTGGAGAGGCGACTCCTGGGCACCACCTCGCAAGACGATCGCGGAACCACTATCCTTAGTAGGCGCATTTCCCTGCGCAGCCTCCAAGACTGCCTGTTCAATCGGTCCGCGTTGCCGTTGAGCTTGCGTGGTCGTACTGCCCCCGGATTGACCCGGATTAACCAGATCCGGCGGAAGCTGCGCCTGCACAGGAAGACTCACAGAAACCGCACACGACAAGATGAGAAGGAGACGGGAGGTGCTGCGCATAGTTCTAAGCTTATCGCCCTCCTCTCATCGCCTTAACCGTTTTCTCGATCTCATCCACGCTAGGAATTCCCTCTAATCGATACGTTTGCTTGCTGGTTACAGCCAAAAAGACAAACGAAGGATAACTTTGAATCCGCAGATCGAGGGCGAGTGCTTCTCCGTTTACGATTGGATACGGAAAAGAAAGTTCAGCTCCGCGTAGCTTGAGTGCGGGAAGTGCGTAGGTTCGCTTGGTTAGGCCGATAACAGAGAAGTTAGGATCGCCTTTGTATCGGTCCTTAAGTGGCCTAATGGAATCCCCGAGCTGCTTTGCGTCACGGTCCTTTTCATCAAAGAATACCAGTAGTTTTACCTTACCCTCCGGATCTACGGGGATATCGGAGCGTTGGGACGTTAGGGTAGCTGCCTGCGGTGCGGAGTTCCCCGAGACATACGCCTCCTCAGCCGCAAGCGCTGCGTCGATGTTTACACGCTTCTTGAGCTCTGCCTCACGGGTCTTCTGCATCAGCGGAGCGAGTTCGGCGCGGACAGGATCGATGTTGTCGGTGGATGGGTCGATATTCTGCGGTGGACGGAGCCCCAATGCCTCCGCTGCAGCCATCTGATAGTCAGTGGCTTTTGACACAGCGCTTTGCATCTCGAGCCGGCGCTTGGCCAGGGCAAGCGCGTACTCCCAGGCAAGTTCCTTGTCTCCAGTGTTGAGAGCCTCAAAGAGCCCGTGCATCGCTGGTGGGGCCTCCTTTTGCGCACGAATGGGCTGCGGCTGATCGGGGGCCCCAAATTTGGCGAGGATCTGCTCTCGCGAAAGAGGTGTTGATACTGCGGGTGCCGTTGGCTGTGCCTCCGGATTCTGAGGCATTTGCTGGGGATCCAGCGGGTTTTGTGGAGCAACTGCAGGAGCGAGCTTTGCGGCTTGATTGCGCTCTTTGATCTGATCGATGACGACCGGATAGTCTGCGTAGTTTATCTGTTTGGAGGAATTAGGAGTTACGTTTTCACGGAAGTTCGCCGCATCACCGCGGTTCCAGAAGCCCTTAACTTCCTCGGTAGCAGCTTGCGCAGAGAGCACGGCAGGTGTCATCGCAACACCACATGCACCTATGAGTACTACCAATGCTCGCATACCTAACAACTCACCTAAAACCCCGGGGCCGTATAAGGGGTATGAACACCTATCGGCACTTAGTGCCGTAATGCATCGGATTTGGTCGCATTTTTTTATTTTCACGTGATATAAAGTGTTTGGATCTGTCGGAATTAGATAGGGGTTTTTCGTAGTTCGCAGGATGAGCGGCCGGTGCGATGCGGGTAATCCCCAATTCGCGATTGGGAGGGTCGGCGTGTCGCCGACCGTCGGTTGCGGATAGGGATTACGCCTTCGGCCGAAGGCGGCATTCGTTTGCGACATTACCGGCCGGCAACATGCCGGCCCTCCCATGTGATTTTATTTTGCCGATGCCGTTGGTTAGGGATTACGGATTACGCCTTCGGCCGAGGGCGGCATTCGTTTGCGACATTACCGGCCGGCAACATGCCGGCCATCCCATGTGATTTCATTTTGCCGATGCCGTCGGTTGCGAACACGGATTATGCCTTCGGCCGAAGGCGACATTCGTTCGCGACATTACCGGCCGGCAACATGCCGGCCCTCCCATGTGATTTTATTTTGCCGATGACGTTGGTTAGGGATTACGGATTACGCCCTCGGCCGAGGGCGGCATTCGTCGGCGACATTACCGGCCGGCAAGATGCCGGCCCTCCCTGAATTCAATCGAGGCGTCCCAATGTATAAATCTCCCCCTGATAGGGCCACTGCTCACTGGCGACCACCAAACCTGCCCTTACCGGGTTTTCACGGACGTACCTGAGCTTCTCGGAATAGACCTCGGGCACGAAAACATTTGTATCCCAACAGCCGCTCTGCCAGGCGTAGCCCTCTTTCCATCCCATCGCCTTGCTCAGCTCTCGTTTCCACCAACGCACCCATCGCGCTAACCCACATGCGTTACGCGATCCAACTCGCACAAGCAGGTGAATGTGATCGGGCATTATCACGTAGCGACCAACGATCCAGTGCGAACGGTCGAGCCATAACCGCTGGAGGTGCTCGTGGATCCGAGCTGAGGCAAGGAGTCGCCGTTTATGTTTTGTACATACCGTAATAAAGACTACCGGTTGGTTGTGCTCATCGAAGCACCGATGCGACGCCGGTTTCTTGCGTTGGAGGAACCACTCTGGAGCGCTGTTCATGCACGGTGATTCGGCACTTATGCGATGAGAGTTGCGTGGGCACGACGACGTTTGCCCAGCTATCAGCGCCGTCGTTGTGGTCGTTTGGCGCCCACAGTACGACCAGACATCTGCTGATGAACCCACGGAGAGAGCGTGCCATTTCCGGCCGGATTCGCGTCGTAATTACGCAGGGCATTCACCCCTGAGTCTTCATACTTAGCCTTATTCGTGATCCGAATCCGATAGGGCACACACGGAATGTTATGAGTCTCCATACGGGTATAGACCGACTCATCCCCCGTAACACCATATCCCCATACCTTCGCACGTGCCCCGTAGACCTCTTCCGGGTCGATGGGAACGAGGTCTTGGGAGACGTACAACACATCATAAATCGTCTTTTCTGGGCTATCGTTTAACGATTCTATCGGCTCACGAATCGTTACATTCTTCTCGCACGCTCCTGGGCGTCGGTACGGCATGACAGGGATCGATATACTCGGTTGCGCGCCGCTCTTTAGCGCCTCCTGATAGGCGGGAGGATTAGGGTCGAGCTCGACATCACTTGGAGACGGAAACGGAATTCCATCAGTTGAACGTACATGCGATGCAACAGGGAGATTGAACATCTCTGTATCGGACGCCCCCTCATTCGATGGAACGCTCGGAGCCTCTATCTGAGGAGGAGTCGTTAGTTCAGTCGTTGCGTGAGAGCGGATCTTTGCAAAATGCTCCTGCAGCTCTCTCTCAAGGTCCTCTGCATGCAGCCGCCTCGTGCTTACCAGCGTCACGGCGATCAAGACAGCGATGAGAGTCCACCGATACCGCATCCTAAAAGCCCTTTAATTCACCCTGTGAGGGTTCCATGGCGTCGAGCTTTGCGGCCGGAAGTGGTAAGCCCTCGGTCGCGATGAAGGGCTCGATATTCGAGTAGCCCTCAACAACTCTATTCTCCCCATTTTTGACGAAAATCCAGGTCGGCGACATCGTAATGCCGCGACTGTATGCAACCTTGGTCGCGGCCTCATATCCGATTCCCAGCCGCTGCGCTAATGCCGCGTTCTCAGGGGATAGCGTACGATAGTCACCGATGTGGTAGATCGTTTGAAGAACGAACCTCTTTCTCTGCGCAAGCCGGAGCGCCTTCTCGACTATCGCATTGAGGTGCGCCGAGTCCTTGGAGTTAACATACAAGAATACGTTCGGGGGCAACTCGGGTAGCTTGCCGTTGTTAGCAGCAACCGCTGTGGGATCGACATTCATAATGACCACCTGAGCGCCGGGTGGAAGTGGTGGCATTCCGGGCGGTAGCGACGAGGATGCGTTCGGTTGCGCCTGCGCAAACGCTCCACAACAAACCGACACGGCAGCTGCAGCAATTGCGATTACGCTCCTTCTGTACTCCCGCTCCACAACCATTCTTACCGGCTCACTTAGGGGTTAAACCACCCAGATTTTCATCTCGACACACCCCCTGAATGTAGGTGTCATGAATTCCCGGAGGATGCCAGCGTACATACTTTGCTGGACACGTTGCGAAGAGACGAAATACAGCCGCATAGTTATTCGATTTCTCATCGAGCCCGCGATTCGGCACCTTCACACGATTACCCCCACTCGCCTGAGCCCACTCCTCAAGACTACGATTAAATCCTGGCTGTGCCTCTTCGTTAATCATCTCTCGATCTCCCGGAAACACGTTTTCGTGAGTGCCTGCGCTAATAAAGAGTTGGTCGGATTTGTTTTGACCAAAATAGTTGTCACGGCCATTAATCTGAGCTTTACACTGCTTCTTCAACTCATTGCTTTGGCCACTCCCGCTCCCTTTAAAGGGTTTTCCAACAAAGATCTGCATGCTCTCGGGATAATACTGCATCGAATACGGTTGCGGCTCAAAGCGCTTGTAATACGAGCGAATTCCGCTGCGCATACTTCCCTCATACAAACCGCCTGCGATCAGAAAGCCCAATGCGGTGTCTCCAATCGCGGCACGACGTTCAACGTTGGCGTAACGGTAGAGCTCAACGGGAACGAGACTTCCGTTAAGCTTGCCTCCTCGCATACAGGTGTATCCCACCTGCTGTTCAGTCAATATCTGGCCTTGACTCTTTCCGAGAGTCTCTCCGAAATACTCCTGCATGGCCGGGTTGGAGAGATTCATGCGCTGACAGTACATGGGATCCTGGTCCCATGCCTGCATACCTAGCAGGAAATTCGTGGGGGTGTTGTCAATGTTACGACACTTCATCGTCTCCTGTGGGTCTGTCATAAGCTGCACACCTTCCGGGCA
Source organism: Bdellovibrionota bacterium (assembly GCA_044347025.1). GTDB lineage: Bacteria > Bdellovibrionota_C > UBA2361 > UBA2361 > OMII01 > OMII01. The sequence goes on along the minus strand of JBIIYC010000075.1, from coordinate 5,522 downwards.
GTAGTTTGACCAGACCGGGATATTGTGAAGCGCTTGAAGCGTAGAGCCCCCCCCTTTTTGTAGCGGGTCCTCGGAAGGATCCATCAGCTTCATGAATTGATCCGGGTGCATGCAGAAATGCTCGGCCAACTTCTTTCGATACTCCGGATCCATCGCGGGGAAGTTTACGCGCAGTGTTAGTCCCTGACCCTGAAGGCTATCGGAGAATTGCAGGTCTTGCCGCACCTGGTCGGCGGCTTGCATGCCATCTTGAATCTTTTGCTTTAGGTCTCCCGGGGCTCCGCCAGCTCCCGCGGGCGTGGGCGCAGCAGGCGCCCCAGAACCTCCTTGCAGCTTTTCAGCCGCCGTAAGGTTCTTCGTAATAGCCTTCTCGACCCACTCAACAGCCTTCGATCCCTGTTGGCCGTGCATGAGAGGTCGAGATGCACCAAGACAAGAGTCTACCTTAGACTTCTCGGTAATTAGTGAAGTGGTGCGATCGTTCTCCCATCCTAGCGCTGCTGTGGGATAATAGTACTCAAATACTCCGGACCAGCCATCCCCTTTGGGGTGCGTGCAGGCGATTAGCTCGGTGTCCCATTTCTCTTCATCTTTTCTGACACAACACGTTCTGAAATTTGAATCCTCTGTCATGTCTTTGTATGCGGCGGTACTTCCGCCGCAGCATTGCGGAAAAAGATGTTCGTCGAGCCATTCCTGGTCGTCCAAACACCCCTGCCCGCCCTTCGACTGGGGCTGACAGATCGGACACGCAGTCTCAAGACCTCCAGCCCCATTGAAGCACAAAAAGCAGTTCCAGTAGGGAATGTAGGTAATGACCGCGGCCCCCGCTTTGTACCGATAGGGGAGGATCTGCTGCTTCATTGAAGATGGGTACTGAGCGTCTCGAAGGTACGGACTATACCATTTGTCCACATTCTGGCCCTCTCCGAGGAGTATCGGGCCGAAGAGCTTCTTCATATTCTCGACAACTTCCTGAGCACTCTGCGCACCTCCGCGATATCGGTTCGGCTGTTCATTCTGTAGCCGTTGCACGACATCCTGACGCCCAGATTCAGAGTTCTTCATGTCCTCAATCTGGGGCTGATGAATTCCTTCTGGCCATTGTGGTTGTTGGGCGTGGGCGAGCGTGGGTATTCCGGCCACTAGACACAGGGCGCACGTGTACACGCACGCACTGACAACGGCTCGAAGCCGAGCAATGAAATAGTTCTGTGTCACGGAAACGCCCTCCATTACAACGTATCGGGAAAACCTCCGAATGGGTAAAGCCCTCGCGGCGTTAGGATTTAGGATCCATACAAACAAAACAACCGCGCAAGAGATAGATAGCCCGTATACCCCTGATATGGTGAAAATTCGTACCGGCGTGCGGTATGGGGCGGGGGCGCGACCCTGTCGGCCGCAGGCGGCATTCGTTTGCGTCACGACCGGCGCGATACCCGTAATCCCCGCGCAATTGGGAGGGTCGGCGTGTCGCCGACCGTCGGTTGCGAACACGGATTATGCCTTCGGCCGCAGGCGGCATTCGTTTGCGTCACGACCGGCGCGATACCCGTAATCCCCGCGCAATTGGGAGGGTCGGCGTGTCGCCGACCGTCGGTTACGAACACGGATTATGCCTTCGGCCGCAGGCGGCATTCGTTTGCGATAGTACCGGCCGGCAACATGCCGGCCCTCCCATGGGATTTTATTTTGCCGTTCGTGTGCGGCATTCGTTTGCGTCACGACCGGCCGGCGCGATACCCGTAATCCCCGCGCATTTGGGAGGGTCGGCGTGTCGCCGACCGTCGGTTGTGAACCCGGAATATACCTTCGGCCGAAGGCGGCATTCGTTACCCGCCCAATGCCTCGCATGAACAGAACAAATTACGGTCGCCGTACACACCATCGATTCGACCAACGGACGGCCAGAACTTATTCTCGCGAACCCATGCTGCCGGAAACGCTGCTAACTCTCGGCTGTATGGCTTATCCCACGCGTCACCGGTAACAACATGAACGGTGTGTGGCGCATTCTTGAGTGGATTGTGCGTACGATCAAATCTCCCTGACGCGATCTGTCTCACCTCTTCCCGGATCATCGAGAGCGCCTCACAAAAACGATCGAGCTCCGCCTTCGACTCACTCTCGGTCGGTTCAACCATTAAGGTTCCCGCTACCGGCCACGAGACAGTGGGCGCGTGAAAACCGTAATCCATCAAACGCTTAGCGACATCCTCTACCTCAACGCCTCCCTCTGTTTTGAGTTCATTGAGATTCAAAATGCACTCGTGCGCAACAAAACCGGAGCTACCTTTGTAGTAGATCGGGTAATCATTCTCGAGCTTACGAGCCATGTAATTGGCGGAGAGGATCGCAACCTTGGTCGCTTCGGTGAGCCCCTCTCCTCCCATCATTGCTATGTACATCCATGAGATCGGAAGGATGCTCGCCGAGCCCCACGGAGCCGCCGAGATCGGACCGACGCCGTTGGTGTGACCGACATCAACGACGGGATGGTTCGGCAAGAACGGCGTTAAATGTTTTCCACAGCAGATAGGGCCCATTCCTGGCCCACCACCACCGTGCGGAATACAGAATGTTTTATGGAGATTGATGTGACACACGTCCGCACCAAATTCACCAGGACGAACGAGCCCCACGAGCGCATTCAAGTTCGCGCCATCCATGTACACCTGACCACCGTGTGCATGCACAATCTCACACGCTTTTCGGATCCCCTCTTCAAACACTCCGTGCGTTGAGGGATACGTGACCATGAGTGCTGCAAGCCGCTCGCTGTGCTCTATGGCTTTCTTCTCAAGGTCAGCGAGATCCACATTGCCGAACTGATCGCACGCAACGACCACTACCTCCATTCCTGCCATGACTGCACTTGCTGGATTCGTGCCATGCGCTGACTTCGGAATGAGACACACCGTGCGCTTTGCGTCATCTCTGCTGTGATGGTACGCCCGAATCACAACGAGTCCGGCATACTCGCCCTGAGAGCCAGCATTTGGCTGAAGTGAGCACCCATCAAAACCTGTTATCTCAGCAAGGGCTCGCTCTAACTCTGAAAAGAGCTGCTCATACCCGCGACGGTGACTCTTTGGTGCGAATGGATGGAGCCCACCGAACTCACTCCACGTCACGGGGATCATCTCCGATGTAGCATTGAGCTTCATCGTGCAGGATCCAAGGGGAATCATCGAGAATCCCAGTGAGAGGTCCCGCGATTCAAGCTTTCGCACGTAGCGCAAAAACTCCGTCTCTGAGTGATAGCGGTTGAAAACGTGGTGCTTGAGGTAATCGACACTTCGTTGCAACGCAGTCGGCAATCCGGCGAGGGACGCACCGCAGATCGCTGCTTCAACATCTCCGGACGAAGTGGTGACGCCGAAAACAGCTAAGAGATCCCGAAGGTCCGAAGAGCTCTTCGCCTCATCGAAGCTAACTGCAACCACTGAATCGGAGACAACCCGGATCAAGAGCCCCGCTTTTTCTGCGTTATCGGCGACCGTGCGCGCGCCCTGAGCGCCCACATCGATCTGAACGGTGTCAAAGAACGTGGCGTTGAGAACCTTCACCCCGCCCTTCTTCGCGAGCGACACAAACGCCGCTGTGAGCGCGTGGGTACGTTCTGCTATCAGTCGAAGCCCCTTGGGCCCATGGTACACTGCGTACATGCTCGCCATAACAGCGAGAAGCACCTGCGCGGTACAGATATTACTGGTCGCCTTCTCACGCCGGATGTGTTGCTCACGGGTTTGCAGTGAGAGGCGCAGCGCGGGTTTGCCACTTGAATCCTTGGATACTCCGATCAAGCGACCGGGCATGCTACGCTTATACTCGTCCTTAGTCGCAAAAAACGCAGCATGTGGCCCACCGAATCCCATCGGTACACCGAAGCGCTGCGCTGAACCGACAACGATATCGGCACCCATCGAACCAGGAGGCGTCAGGAGACACAGCGCCAAAAGATCGGTCGCAACCGTGACGAGGGCTCCTGCTTGATGTGCCTTCGCACACAGCGCTGAGAGGTCCCCTATCTCACCAAGGGTATCCGGATACTGAACGAGGCATCCAAACGTCTGCTCTGAGAAGTCAAACTGCGAGCATGGCGCAACAACAACTCGTATTCCAAGCGCCTCAGCTCGTGTCGCGACGACCCCGAGAGTTTGCGGATGAACAGAATCAGATACAAGAAACTCCCGTTGCCCAACCGCTGCTCCAGCTTTTGTCGACACGGAGAGCGACATCGCCATGGCCTCTGCTGCTGCGGTACCTTCATCAAGTAGGGATGCATTCGCTATCGCAAGCCCCGTAAGATCCATCACGAGGGTTTGGAAGTTTAAGAGCGCCTCTAATCGTCCCTGCGATATCTCTGCTTGATACGGCGTGTACTGCGTGTACCAGCCCGGATTTTCGAGGATATTACGAAGAATAACGGGGGGCGTAATACAGTCGTAGTAGCCCATCCCGATAAAGGATCGGGCCACTATATTCTGATCCGCTATCGAACGGATTCGAAGCAACGCCTCGTGCTCTGAAAGTGGCGCCGGGAACGCCGAGAGGGAGAGCGCACTCTTTGCTCGAACTGATGCCGGAACCACAGCATCGATCAGCTCATCAAGGGAGCGCTTCCCGAGATACGAGACCATCTCATGGATCTCTGTCTCTGTTGGGCCGATGTGGCGCTTGGAAAACTCTCCGGCTCCAAAACCTGTTCGCTCAGTCATACTACCTTCACCCGATCCGTTGCGTGTAGAATTGTTCTCCCCAATGATACCCCGCTTGAGCGAGGAACGACGAGGGGCTATTTGCCAACTAACGCCCGGTACTCATCCGCAGACATGAGCCCAGCGACCTCATCTGCCGAAACACCGGAAAGCTTTACGATCCAGCCATCGGTGTAGGGGGTCTTATTGATAAGCCCCGGATCGTTCGACAGGGCCTGATTGACCTCTGCGACCGTCGCGGTAAGAGGTGCATACACATCTGACGCTGCCTTTGTTGACTCTACAACACACATCGTTCCATGTGCCTTGACTGCCTTACCAACTGCGGGGAGATCGACAAAAACCAGGTCTCCTAACTCTGCCTGCGCGAACTCGGTGATACCGACAACGGCGACATCCCCTTCCATACGCACCCATTCATGGTCCTTGGTGTATTTGCAATCGTGTGGAAACTCCATGGGTCCTTATTCCTCCGTACTATTTAGCTCTTTTGTAAAATGGAAGGGGCACAATGTGCCCAGCTATCTCTCGACCACGAACAACAACTGCTATCGATGTATTGTTCGCTGCATGTGGTGTGGCAACAAGCGCCATCCCGAGTGCTCGTTGCACCGTGGGAGTTTTTGTTCCACTCGTTACTATTCCAACAGGGAGCTGCGAGCCAGCGATGGTGATTGTGTCGCCCTGACGGGCGATGCCGGCATCATCGAGAAAAAAGCCGATGAGCGACCGTGCACTTCCACGCTCTTTCTCCGCAAGAAGCGCTGCGCGTCCGACAAAATCACCCTTATCGAACTT
>JBIIYC010000230.1:0-3698 GCA_044347025.1 Bdellovibrionota bacterium | reverse complement strand
TGCCCAAGATTCGCTCAATCCTGGAGCGAGATCCCTCGCCGAGCCGGCGTCACCGAATCACTGGGGAGCGAGATGGTATATTTCGCATGAGTAGTGGAAGTTGGCGTATTTTCTTCTCTCGCGATGATAGTTACGTCACGATACACCGCATCGCTCCAGGCTTTCCGATGGACCTGTTAACCAAGGAGGGGTTCGAGGTGATCCCACACTATCAGGCGCAGCTTGCGTTTGAGGAGCGTTGGCCGAGTAGCGATGGTGATACATCCACATAGCAGGAGCTTCGTTGCTCCAAGACTATAGCCGAAGCTGGTGTGCAGATTATTTGGCCTTGAAGATTTTCCATTGTCCCACCTCTCCGAGTAGTTCCTTTCCGGGGGCGATCGCCTGTAAACGATCGAGGTTTCTCTGACGGACGATCAAGAGGTCGACGTTAGGATTCTGAATATCGGTATCAGCTACCGGCGATACGGAGATGGCGCCTCCCTGCATAAGAGGTCCGTAAAAGGTGGCAGAGAATGGAAAGTAAAAAGGAAACCCTACCTTCAGCGGTGCCCCAGTAGGTACGAGATTCCGAGCCTGTTGTAGCGCCTTGCGAGTGGAGCGTTGGAGCGAGATGTGATTTCCGTAGCACAACACCACAAAGGTAAACACAACGCACGTGAGTGAGCCGAGGCGAGCCACGCTGGATGCAACATCGACGAATCGTCCGGCGCTACGCACCGAGATAAGCGTTAGAACCCCGAGAGCCACGGCTGCTGAGGAAGCCACAGCGCCCGATCCATATCGGAATGAGACGACGGCTCCAATTAACAAGACCAGCCCTAAAAGCGCGGTCGTTGCTCGGAGTGCATTTGAGATGGTTTGCTCACGTAGCCATTGCCTCTCCGATTGCCGAGTCCACAGTACGGCAGTGAGAACGGCAAAACCGGGCAGCGAGGATGTAATGTATGTCGCCGTGTACTGTTTTGCCGCCATCAGTAATACGGGGCAGCTCACGGTCCATGTGAGCGAGTAGAGAAGCAGGGAGTCGCTACTGATGCCCCGGATTAACGTTGGCAGGCTCGTTGTCTTTCGAGCGCAGATCAGTAGCCCCAAAACAATCAGTGACCATGGAAAGAGAGCAGGAACCATAAAGGCCCACCCAGTGCCGAAGATCTGCCGATGCCCCGTTCCGTATTCATCGCCGTAATCGCTCTTCATGTAGCGTCCGAAGTTCTCGTTCCAGAGAAAGTATTCAAGAAACCCGGGATTCCGAAGTTCGGCCCAGATATACCAAGGGGCAACGATGGCAACAAAAAGTAGGAAGCCAGTGATCCAAGGGAGTTTCTTGAGCTGTTCCGGCCACTGCTTCGTCTGAATCTTTTGAATGAGGGCCCACGGCGCAATCGTGAATCCTGCGAGGACACAGGCAAGGGGGCCTTTGACGAGAACTCCAAGGCCTAGCCCTGCGAAGAACAGATAGCCGGCCCTTCGAGAGCGATCCGCCAGCAGAAATGAGGCGCATGCAATCGTAATTCCGAGCGTGAGCGTAACATCGAGAACAACAGCACCGGAGAGAAAGAAGAATCCGCATGAGGACGCAAGCACGATCGCTGCTATGAAGGCAGCTTCGGTTGAAAGTAACGATGCGCAGAGCAGCCATATGCTCGTTCCAATACCTACTGCACTTACAACGCCAGGGATGCGGGCCGCAAAGTTGTTCTGTCCAAGCAGCAGGTATGCAGTGTCCATCAACCAAAAGTGCAGCGGGGGCTTGCCCAGGTAGGGCTTTACGTCCCCCTTGAAATTGATCCAAGGGGTCACCCAGTCGTCTCGATCGAGCATCAATTTAGCCACCGACGCGTAGCGGCCCTCTGTCGAGTCAATGAGGTCGGGGGTGGGGAGGGTGAATAGTCTGAGAAGAACGATAGTTGCTAGTACAACAAGAAAGAGGGGGGTGCGAGGTAATAGTTTGGTTTTATTCACAAAAGGCCTCAGGAAACGGCTATCAGTCGATCTTCCCTGGAAGGGTAGCACGCTCGAGGCAGAGATAAAATCGGCAACCCCCACTACGGCTTGGGAGGTCTTGTCGTGGTGACCGTAGTGGGAGCTGCCCAAGTACTTCGATAGACGGGGATTGAAGGAGAAAATTCAGAACTGTTCGGCATTTTTTTACATCCTATGGAGGAGGGGATCAATCTGGGGGGCGCAGCACTCAGGCGCACACACGGTCTCCCTGCCACTAAGAGCGTTGACCCTGTATGCAAGCATCCAATCATCCCCGTCGTGTATATCGACGATCAACTTCGATTCTCTGTGTATGGGTTGTTGCCGTTTGTTTGTCCGGATGTTTCCGGCTGTCGGGAAACTCGTTCTACGAGGGCCCTCCTGAGAGGCCAGCTGCGATGGAGGCATACTACAAGCCCCTGAAGCCGTACGGAAGTTTTCGGGAGGATATCGAGAAAACGACCAAAGACTACACGCACAAACGCATCACGATCGATTCGTATGCGGGTCCCCTCGTTATCGACTATTTTCAGCAACCCAAGCGAACTGACTCCTTGGTGTTGGTGTTCCCGGTTCTGGGTGGCAAGAATTTCATCGAGAAGCACATCGCCCGTTACATGGTCGAATCAGGCTTCGATGCCGCGATCGTCAATCGAAGTAACGAGTTCAAAGATCCGACGAAATTCGAGCAGCTCGAAGAGATATTTCGTCTCAATGTAATCCGGGATCGACTCGCGTTAGATTTCTTTTCGGCCGAGTATGGGAAGACACAATTCGGTAGCTTCGGCATCAGCCGTGGTGCGATCAACGTAGCGATTACAGCCGGAATAGATCCGCGGTTGCAGTATAACGTGATGGCGATGGGTGGAACTGATTTAGTGCACCTCTTCCGGGACTCCAGTCAGGCGCGTATCGAGAAGTATATTCAGACCGTGAGCGATGCGAGGGGATATTCGAAAGACCAGTTTTTTGATGCCTTGCAAAGGCAGCTCAGGACAGATCCTAAATACACGGCGCAGTACCTCGATAGTCGAAAGACACTGTTGATTTTGGGTGTCTTTGACCGCACGGTTCCGTTCTCCTACGGCCTCAAGTTGCGCGAGCAGATCGGAAGGCCTGAGACCGTATTTCTTTTCGCCGATCACTACGTCAGCCTCGCCTATACGCAAACTATTTCGCTGTTGCCACCGAGTAAGGAGAAGTCAGGTTTATTCCCGTTCCCTTACATCGAACAAGAAGCGGTGTCTTTCTACAAACGCTCGTTCGATAACGGATGGAACTGGAAAGTCGTCCCGTTCAAGATTGTCCAGACTCCGATCAACCTTGTTGCGGAGGGACTCGCCGATATCGGCTCGCTGTTCGAGTGGATGGGAGGTGGAGACTCCGCCGAGGAGACAGAGCGCGAGCTGCAGGACCAGCGACGACACTGGGAACAGGAGCAGGACGTGCCGGGCCCTGAGGTCATCGCGCTCCGCCGTTGAGGGTCTCCGACCAGCAGTCGCAGATTCCACGACCCCGTTTCCGGAAAACGCAAACCCGTACCGTCTAAGACGACCGCTTAGTTTGTCTTGAGCGCGTTAACGAGGCCCTCGCACACCTTTTTTGCGTCCCCGAAGATGAGAGAGCAGTTGTCGAGGTAAAAAAGGTCATTGTCGACGCCTGAGTAGCCGGGGTTCATTGATCGCTTGATCACATAGACCATTTTTGACTTG
>JBIIYC010000002.1:0-38035 GCA_044347025.1 Bdellovibrionota bacterium | reverse complement strand
CGCAGTATTAGACGGCAGTAGTAGACGTTAGAAGTAAAAACGTCAGTAGTAGACACATAGTATGGCAAAGAAAAGCACAACTCTCCGTAACGAAAAGCGCATTAAGATGGCAGCTAAGCAGTTCGCACTCCGACAGGAGCTCAAGGCGAAGGCTCTTGATCCGAAGTTGTCAGATGAGGATCGTTACAAGGCTCGCGAGAAGTTGCAGTCACTTCCTCGTAACGGCGCTAAGGAGCGTATCCGTAACCGTTGCCAGCTCTCAGGTCGTCCTCGTGGTGTCTACAAGAAGTTCATGGTCTCGCGAATTGTGTTCCGTGAAATGGCACACAAGGGACTACTCCCTGGCGTAACGAAGTCGAGCTGGTAATCAGTTCTTCGTTCCGTCTAAAGGGGTGCTCATGCACCACTCAATACCGCGCCTCGGCGCGGTATTTTTTTGCTCAGAGTTTCCGCTTGGGCACCTGGTGTACGAAATCCGGATTAGGCTTCCCCGACTCTGACCAACCCGGCGCCTCAGTCACCCAATCTTCCTGCGTCGCTCACGCACCACGACCCATTGGCAATCGGACTGTAAAGACAGCGCCTTTGCCGTCCCCATCACTCTCTGCACGCACCGTTCCTCCGTGGCCATCCACAATCGCCTTTACTAAATATAGTCCGATTCCCAAGCCACCCCGAGAGAATCGTTGATGATCATCAATCTGTGAGAAGAGGGTAAAGATCTCATCAAGTCGCTCGGCCGGAATGCCCAAGCCCGTATCCGAAACCTGTAGCACTACATCGTTCTCGTCGCTGGTCACTGTAAGGGATATGGCTCCACCCTTAGGGGTATATTTCGAGGCATTATCGAGCAAATTACTGACCACTTGCGCCAAGCGCGTAGAATCTCCCTGGATCTCGATCCCGGTATCGGGAAGAGCAACCCGCAGGGCATGATCTCCCGCTTTCAGGGAATCTCCACTCATCTCTATGGCGAGATTGACAACATCACTTATCAACACCGGTTGTCTCTGCAAGCTTAATCGCCCCTCGTTCACTCGAGAGAGATCGAGCACATCGTGCACAAGCCGTGTTAGGTGGGCCAACTGACGCTCCATCATCGCGCGCACGCTGCGAATCTGATCTTCAGAGGATGAGATCTCCATAATCTTCAAACCAGAACGCATCGTGGATAAGGGATTGCGCAGTTCGTGCACAAGGATCGGCAGAATTCGATCTCGCAGAGAGGGACGATTATCGCCTACCGGCGCGTGAGTAGTCACATCGCTAACATCAAGACCAACACAGACAAGCCCAGAGATGTCATTATTTGAATCGCTCGTTGGATAGAGGACCACACAGAACCGACCCGCACCGTACGTAACTTCATAACGTCGAGCGCGTCGATTCGCCAAAGTATCGCGAAGCACCACCTCGCACCGAGCTAATTCATCGCCATCGTGTGAGACGAAATCCTGCATCCCTTTACCGACGCACTCCTCGTTGGTTCTCCCTACGAGTCGCTGAGCAGCTCCGTTGAGGAAGGTACATCGCACATCGCCATCAAATGTCACCACTGCAATTGGGCCATCGTGCAAGACCTCCGCACGAACCTCACCGTTTACTCCCGCTGCAACTCCACTTTCACCTGGCTTCATAGTAACCTCGAAACTACGACACACCGGGCCGATCAGCCCCCTCGCCTCACACAGAGAGGATGCTCGCTACATCGACCGCATCGTTCATGATTCTACTCGTTAGAGAGCGTAGAGTACCGCATAGAACCAGCGACAATCAGGCGGAGTTGCACCCAAAGGAATCAGAATAGAATGCGTACTGCTCATGGGCCGATTGCCCCATATGCGAGCTATCGCGGCAGGATTCTAACAACAACGAGATCCCGACTAGGCTTCTCGAGCCCACTAGAATGACGCGCCAACTCTTGGAGTGGCGCACCGACCACTCGATTCAGCTCATCAATATTTCGTTGCTGCACAAAAACGATCGCTCCGGGAGGAAGCGCCGCGGTAGCCCTTGAGAACGGCTTCTCAAGATAGAAGCTCGAGCCGTACGCCTCGGAGCCAAAGGAGTATAGACGCTCAACCTGTGATAGATCGACGCTTCCTCGAAACTGCGGAGAATCCAACCAACTCCGTTCGGAGAGTTGGTGAGCAGCGGTATCGTAGACAAAACAACTTATGAGGAATACCGCACTGATTATTGCGATAGCGAGGCGGTTGACGCTAGAGAGGATAGCCGTTCCCCACTCTTCCCGAAGCACTCCCACCAGTACGGCAACGATACCGAGTACCGAAGCAACTTTGATAAGCGATAGACTCTCAAGAAAAGCCCCCCACTGAAACGATACTCCGGAGACAGGCAGCATCAACAGGGATGCCCAGACCACTCCGATGAGTATCACACCCCATACTACAATACGGGCCATCCGTGCGCTTAGTGTTTCATAGCCTTGCATCACCAGCCGCTGAAGGAGTACGGCCATAAACGGATAGGCAGGGAGGAGGTACACGCTCCGCTTACTCGAGGGGATGCAAAAGAACAGCACGATCGAAACTGTTGCCAACCACGCGAACTGATACAGTGCAGGCAGTTGTCGCCACCACGCTGCAACGGTAGAACGACTCAGCCCGATCCGAGACCGATTACGAAGTGCTGCCGCACATACGAATACAGTCCACGGCAAAAGTCCTAAACCAAGCATTCCGAAGAGATACAGCGCTGAATGTTTGTGAGGCTCATCCTGCATACTACTGGTAAAACGCTCAAAGTTTTCATACCGAATCTTTGCGAGAAACTCGTCTCCACGCTGGAGATATCCCATCACATACCAACTCGAAACGATGACGAGGACTGGAAGAGCCACACAAACAGCCCGAATGATGATCGGTGGAAGATCTCGCAACCGAAATTCCGCTTTCAACCAACAGAAGAATGAGAAGATCCCGAGTGGAAGAACGATCCCAACAGGCCCTTTCGTCAGAGCTGAGCACACAGTCAACACGATGGCGACAACCGGGACTCCCCGATACCCCCTCTCCCACCAGGCAAAAAATGCTAACAACGAACCCGCCATACTCGTAGCTAGGATCGTGTCGACTCGACAGGTCGACGCCGCTCGGAACCACTCGGAGCAGCTAAGAAGAATGACACCTGACGTAAACGCTGCTGCTTCATTTGTGCGTCTGGCCAAAAAACGAAATAGCGCCGCGGAGAAGATCACAAATGCGAACGCAGATGGTAGTCGTGCCGTGGCCTCACTGACAGCGCCGCTTGGTAGCGATGCCAACGCAATCAGCCAATGCGAAAACGGAGGCTTCGACGGAACAGCACCATCATACGCTGGCGGTGAAATCCAATTGCCGGTCACAAGCATTGCTTGAGCGACAAGCGCTTCACGAGGCTCTCCGCGCGTATGGAATGGGCGGCCGAGCCACGGAATGGAGAGAGCTATCGCAAGAACTACAACGAGAAGAAACGTTCGATTGTTTGTGGACGGGGCGCTCATGGAGAATTCCTCGCAGGGTGGTGAAGAAACCTGCTGCGTGGAGACTATAGCAGAGGAGATTGATACTGTCCTGCGCGCCAGGAAAAGCGCAGAAAACTATGGTGCGTGTACTAGCGTGGCCGCAAACCACCAAAACAAAACGCCGGTTGAGCCCCGTTCCCTTCTCCCCTTCTCTGAACGAGCGCAATAACCTACTGTAATTGCGTTGTTTTTTATGCCGCCAGCAGAGGGACTCCCACGCCAATCTCTTCAAGCAGATGGCCTGCAACCAATCGAAGCCTCGGTTCACAAGACTGCATCTATACACAATATCCCGATTGCCTGCTTGACCATGGATTTCGGTGTAGTGGTCAGGGTCGTACAGCAAACCCCTTCAGTACGTGGAAACTGTTTGTTGAACACACAGGGCTGCATGGCAACGGGGCGAACGATTCTCCCGAGGAGCGGATACGATGATGACAACAGATAGAGAGACAACCAGCGGTCAGAAGACGACTATCGAGAGACTTCTGAATGATGAGCAAGTTCTGGTTCACCTCACACCTCAGCATTTAGGTGTAGTCATTCCACCACACCTCATGGATAACCGTACCGTGACATTGCGCCTTAGCCGATTTTTCAAGGGACGCATGGCGACGGACGAGCGACAGATTACTGCTGAGCTTCTCTTCGGCTCCGAATATTTCACCTGCTACATCCCCTGGTCGAGCATCTGGGGAGCATCATCGGTGCGCGGAGAGGAGTTTGTCTGGACCGATGCAGCTCCCCCTGAGATCCTAAACATGGTGCTCGCGCACGAAGAATCGAGCCGACGATACCAAGCCCCGCAGTATCGACCGCGGGCGGCCGCGGCACGCAGCGGCGCATCACATCTCAGACGGGTGAAGTAACCATCATCTTTTGGAGCTTTTTCCGAGTAGGCACCTAGATCAGCTCAGCTCGAACTATCTGCCCACTCGTGTGGATATCGCCTGGCTCGACTCGAACAGGAGCGAGGACGTTTCCAGATTCCACACATATCATCGAGCGATACTCATCGGGCCCAAGATCGGCTATCGCACCACCACCCTCAATCCACGGATTCCACACGACCGTGTCTCGAAGGCCTTCTTTTGTAATCCGAAATCGTACGTTGTCTTTCGGTGATGATAGCACAAGTGTTTCGGGCGAATTCTGGTAGGCGCGGTCAACCGGCCCCGAGATCATAACATCCGAACGATCTTCAACCATGCGGGCGCGATCCTTCAAGAAATCAAGATACTGAATTCCTTTGAGCCCCGAGAGTGATACCGTTTCGATCGCGCTCGTGCGAAAATACGTATGCAGCGCGGAGGTATACTCAAACGGCTTATCTCCAGTATTCGCCACGCGAAGGGCTGTAAGCAGCACGTCACTCAGCACTACATCTAATTCAAGCACAAACTGGTGGGGCCATAGCGAATCTATCTCGGAGTCCGGCGTTAGTCGTAATGTTACTGAGACTACATCGCTTGTGCTTACCTGCTCTCGAACCACTTTCCACTTCTTCGTGCGAGCAAATCCGTGCTGAGGCAATACTCCCTTGCCGAACTGAGGAAAACACACGGGGATCCCCCCACGGATCGCCTTGCCGTTTTGGTAGATCGCGCGACTGCTCATAAATAGAAACTCCTGCTCTGCAGGAGACATCCATGAGATGATGTGACCACCGTACTCACTTACAGTTGTCGAGTATCCAGATGAGTGGCTGAGACGAAGAACCGGTAGGCCGCCAGGCCCTGCGAGTCGTTCGATACGATTTCCGATGTCGGGCTTCGTCATAGGTGAAAACGTTGTAACACGGATCGCCGGGCAGTTTGGTCGCCGCACGGTCAGTCGGAAATATCATCCGATTCACCGCGTTGTTCAAGGTTTTTTTCTTTGCCAGCGGTACTGATCTCTTTGGCCTCAAACTTAATGAAAGAGCTAGGATCGAACTCTTCCAAACTCCGACCCGGACCAGCCGTCCGACACACGGTAAACTCACGAGCCACGAGATCGACCCGCGTGGTGCCATTAGTATGAACAATCCATTCCCCCGCCCACGCCGCACTGGCCCGACCTGCCGCGGCTGGAACGGGGCGAACGATACCGCCGATGACCCTCTGCAACCGGCCGGACTGGTCCCATACAACCCGATAGACAGGGAGTCCCGTTTCCACATCGAAGTACACGCTCTGACGACTATCATTCGAGAAGGGATCCTTCGAGGTAAGATCAATCTTCCACGTAGTGCGCAGCGCCATGACAACATTACTCGGAACCCACGACGCCGCGCCTTTGAATCGCCTCGTCTCGGAATTAACCGTAACGCTGGCCCCTTCTCGGAAGGCATTGGTCACGCAATCTCCCTTTGTATCAGTCTTCGCCCCTTGAGCCTGCAGAATCGGAACCAACAACGGCTGAGAGGTTATCCCGACCGGGTCGACCATCTCGATCTTACCGGACCATACAAAGAGGTCGTCCGGAGAGAAGGCTTGAGAAAACATAGCGTCAGAGCGATTGCTCCCTGTCATCTGCCGAATCTTGTTGATTACCGGAGAAGCAGCCCACACATAGTCCTCAAATGGGCCGAAAAATCGCAGGGTCAACCACGAGACATTCCGAATTACCTCGGGCTTAATTGCAGCGATCTTTTCTCGAAAAAAGGGCTTCTGCGTGCCAGAGGGGAGCCCAAGGGCTAGCGGGTAGATCCGCTCATTCAGGAACTCAAGGACGTGAGGCTCCGCATCTGCTCTTTGAAAAATCAGCGCTGAGAATAGCATCGAAAACGAGCGCTCCTCAGCGAGCACACCCGCGGAGTTCCACAGCACCTTGTAAGCAAATGTTTTAGGATCTCCCTCAACGCTTGCAGGGAGAGCAAAAGGCCGCGCTCCCAATCCGCCCTCTGGAACACTCCGCAATTCACCTGCTGTACCAAGCGTGTATGAGGCGGAAGAACCCGAGGCTCCCGACACCACGCTCTCGAGACCTCGAGCACGAAGCACTGCCTCAAACTGAAGCTCGCCCTGCTCCACTAGGTGAGCGACCTCGGGGGGTAGTATCTGTCGGTATTCACCGATGCGCTCCGCCGTAATGAGCACACCAGACTTTGATTCTTTGGTTACATCAGGAAGGGGGCCACACCCCTTCGGAAGCTCAGGGTCGAGCGCACACGCCGCAGATGTCCACAGCGCACAGGCGATGACAAAGGATATCTTACACCCGAATCTTCTCAAGCTCCTGCATCCTCTTCATATGCATGTCGTACAGCTTTTCAGGGCCGAGATCTTCAAGCAACCGAGAGCGCTCCATCAGAGTTTCTTTGTCCTCGATGAAGAGTCGCGGATCCGCGGGGTACACCTCGGGATGAAGTCCAGTATCCATTCGAATTGCATCAACTGGGCACGCCTCTACGCAGTACCCACAGTAAATGCAGAGCAGTGTGTCGATCTCGTAGCGCTTTGGAAACTTCTCAACATTCGGGTCCTCATGCTCACACGCCTCGATGTATATACACCGAGCGGGGCACGCTGTTGCGCACAAGAAACACGACGTGCATTTCACCTCACCCTGTTCGTTGAGGGTCAAACGGTGACGACCACGATACCGGGGCGGATAAGCTCGGCGAGCATTCGGATACTGAATCGCCACCGATCCCTGAAGCTCCGTCTTTCGACCGAGTGCATGCAGGATGTGCAACCACAGGTTTCCGAGCAGCTTACCGAACGTAACCCGGAGACCCTTCGCGATCTCGACCACGTATATCCTCTCCAGGAAGGTCATCTCTTCTCGACGCTTCATCTTAGATACCTCTCACGTTATTGATCTTGAATCCATGCTGCTAGCCGGTTGCACAGTTCTACAGCAAGAAGAGGAGAACCTCCACTCACAACATGAAACCCGCGCACGTAGGGCCGCACGCGCTCTGCTATCTCGCAGGCAACCTCAAGTGACACTTTCGGAACATCTTCCTCTGAGACCGCCCTAACGCGTTCCAAAAGCTTCTCCGGAACTTTAATACCCGGAATCTTCGACACCGCCTCGAAAGCCCGCGCTGTCTTAAATGGCATCAACCCCACGAAGTTATCAACTCCACTTGCGGTAGCGGCCTCGAAGAACTCCGCGGCTTGCTGTACATCGAACACCGGCTGACTAAGGGAATAGACGCCACCAGCTTCTCGCTTACGCCCCAAGCGTCGCAGCTCAGCATCGCGGTTTCGAGCGTTCGGGTTTACAACAACCCCCGGAACGAAATCAGTCTTTCCTTTGAGATCGGTCCCCGACAGGTCCTTTCCACCATTGAGGGTTGATACGATATTGAGTAGACCAATCGAATTGACCTCAAACACCCCCTTTGCATCGGGGAGATCGCCAACGGTTACCGCATCACCAGTAAGGGCGACAATTGAACGAACCCCGAGGGCCCACGCACCGAGTAGATCCGACTGCAGTGCGATACTATTGCGATCTCGGCACGCGACGTTGACCAACGGCTCAATCCCGAATCGCTTCTTAAAGAGCGCGCCAAAAACCAATCCCGAGAGCTTCATCTTGGCAAGAGCCGAGTCGGTCACATTCGCGAAGTCCACTCCGCGTAGAGCGCTATAGCGCTCCAGGACTGCCTCGACATCGGTACCTCGCGGAGGGTTTATCTCCAGGCACAACAACGGGCGACTGCGAGCGCCCTCAATTCCTAACAATCGATCTATGCCTAGTGCCACGTATGTAACTTCCGTTTCATCAACTCTTTGCTGCCGGGTTGCGATGCCAAAACCTTGGCTCGCTGTTTCTCTAACGGGGAGCTCCCTTCGGGGCACCCCGGAGACCACATTTCAAACGACGGCCCCCTCGCAACCTGCCGAAGACCTTAGCAAATATTACCCCTTACCACTACTCACCAAACCCTGATTGTTGGTTTTTTGCCGATTTCGCCCGGGATAGTCCAAGATATCCTTGCAAACTCCCCGCATAAAGACTACCTTTCCAAACAGTTTCGATGGTCTAAACCACACCTTGGGCTGCCAGATCTGCCTTCCGCGCCTGTAAGGGGTCGCGTGCCTAGGCAAGCCTACCCCTTCAGACGCAAGCATGAGACTTCAGCTTGGAGCAATGGCGCTGTAGAAGCGGTAGCTCCGCGGTGAGACCATATTTAAAACCCTCTTTTCAAAAGAAGTGCGCATATGACGGTAAATGTTGAGGTCTTCTATTCTTTCCAGAGTCCATACTCGTATCTCTCGCTGGATCCCCTGTACGACATCCAGGAGAAGTACAATGTCGATCTCCTCTGGCAACCGTTCTCGGCGAAGGCCTCGGGCAATCCGGTTCCTCAGCAGGGAATCCTCCCCGACAAGCTCTCGTACCTTTTTGAGGATACGAAGCGAATCGCGTCAGACCGTGGCCTCTCGCTCACCTACCCAGAGAACTGGCCTGAAGTAGAGTTCGATCCAGGACGGATCACTCGCGGCGCTCTTATCGCAAACGACCTCGGCGTACTCCTTGAGTACAACGTAAAGGTATTCAACAAGTGGTGGGGCCTCGGCGAGAACCCTAACGAGGACGCATTCATGAACGAGTTGTGCGACGATCTCGACATCGACCTCGGCGACTTCTTGAGCAAAGTTTCATCGTCAGACACACGTGAGCGCGTAAAGGGCATTTACAAGCGCGGACGCAAGCTCGGCGTGTTCGACACCCCAACGTTCGTATTCGAGAGCGGAGAGCGCATCGTTGGATACGACAAGATTCCATACCTTGCTCAGCGTCTTGAGAAGATGGGTCTTCGTAAGAAGTAAGCTATCCGTCACGGACGTTTCCCATGACCGCACGTGAAAGCAAAGGGCCTCGGCTGTTTGTGACTAACGTGCGGTTTTTTAGTGCCGACTCGCTCGGCACATCCCTCCTCCTATCTCCCGAAGACAGTCACTACATCGCTGACGTGCTACGCCTGCGCGTCGGCGATTCCTTGGAGATCGGCGACTCCTCCGGAACTATCGCCCGCGCCCACGTGACCGCATTCAACGAGTCTGTGACCGTCACCATAGACGAGATTCTGCCCGGCGATACCCGCTCTCGCCCAGAGATCACCCTACTGTGCGCCCTCTGCAAAGGTCAAAAAAACGATCTTATCTGTGACTGGGCCACCGAGTTAGGCTGCTCCACAATCATCTTTTGGCAGGCTACTCGAAGCATCGTGCGGGTGAACGATCAGAAGGATTGCCACCACAAAGAAACACGTCTCTCCAAGATCGCTCTCGCAGCTGCTCAGCAGAGCAAGCAAAACAAGCCTCCCGTCGTACGAGTCGCCCGAAGCCTCGCCGAAGCGGTACAGCTCGCACCACGTGGCGATGCGCCAGGAACAACTCAGGTGGTGTGCTCGCTCTCGGCTCAAGCAATACCACTGGCAGAGATCGTCTCGAACACAAGCCCTCTGACAAACGTAACACTTGTTATCGGACCGGAGGGAGACATCACCCTTGAAGAGGAAGCGTTCCTCGTATCGCAGGGCTTTGTGCCCGCGTCGCTGGGCACCAACGTGCTGAGATCCGAGCTGGCCGTGGTTTCAGCGCTTGCCCGACTACTGTAGACCACCCCCTGAGCTACTCTCTACGAGCAGTGGGATCAAAAAGGATCTCCTGTTGCGCACATCGATAGTGTGACTTCCTGCTACGCCAAGGCTTTGGTGGACAAGGCAACCTAGGTGGAGGCCTATTCACTGGGCCACGTTGAGGATTTTTTTGCGACGTTTGACACAGTCGCAGCCCGCATATCGCCAGCCACAGCAGCGTGTATTTGCGAAACCCATCCTATCGCCACGACGTGTGCGCACCCCGTTTTTCGCCGATCAGAAGGGGTTGGCCATCAACGTGAAGAATAGCCTCACCACCATTCCGGAGCACTCGCTCACACGCCTGCATCACGAGCGGTAAGGATCCAATCTGCGAAACGTAAGGATTCATATGTCTCGCGAAGACCAGATCTACTGAAGCATCAGTGAATTGATCAAGAACACGAAAGTCGACCTGCGGGACACAGGAGAGTCCGAACACTGAGCGCTCAAGCTCAGGATCGAGCGCCGGTCGCACGAACACCTGCTCGACATCGCGCCTACAGACTGCCTTGGCAGACTCGATGAGGTCCGTAAGCGTTGCATACCCTCTCGCCTCGGCTGCAAGTGGCGTGATAGTCACCGATTCACCCCGCGTAGCAAGCTCGGAGGTAGGAAGGAATGGATCGACTAGCGTCTGCCCGGCAGTAGAGAGGACTCCCCCCCGATGCAGAAAGAACACCACCTTCTCATTCATCCCGATCAAATCAGAGCAGATCACCTTCACGCGATCACCGCTGGCGATCTCTGCCAGCGAGCGCGCAAGGTATGGTATCCCTTGACACTGCGATTGCTGCGGATAGCTCCGCCCAGCGCCTATCTCAAGAAATGTTTGAGGCTCCGCAGAAGCAAGTCGCCGTAGGACCGCTCGTTCGATTGTAGAATCGTGTAGTCGCTCGACTCCCGCCGATATCGCCATTTTGAGGGGGTGAAAACTCGTGGCGCCGAACAACGAGAGAAACCGCTCCGTAAAGGCGGCTACCCGGGTGTCCTTGAGCCCAGCGTGTGCGGGGGCTAATGGATCGTTCTTGGGCTGAGCGTGTACAACAATCATATAGCTTTGCCGGGGCGGTCTGCCCCTCCCTGTGATATGCGCCTTTGTGAATACGGCGTGACGTGAGGAAACGTTTCGCTATGGTAAGCCACTGTGTTACCTATAGAATATGAACACCATGCTTGCAGGGCATGCACGACGAGACACTCGCACAGGTGAACGAACCTCGCCATTGGCGGCCCTGGTTACTCCACAGACGAGGACACACGAGGCTACTCCCCCTTCCCGGTTAGACCGCGCCAGCCCCGCGTCACACGAGCCTCGCGTTGGAATAGATGGAGAGGTCGCCGTTGCTCCTGCTCGATCCCTGGGACCGCTCACGCGGCTTGGAGGAGCGCTTACAGGCGCACTCCACTCGCTACTCGGAGCAGATCCCTCGACCAAGGCGTCCTTTGGCTCAGGAATTCTTACCCTCGGGATAGATCTTGTTCCCTTTCTGGGCCCGCTAAAAAAGGTAGCTGACGCCCGGGCACTCGTTCATCACGAGAATCCGATACTCCAACATGAAGGGAGAACCCTTTTTGTGCTCGGGGCTGTTGAGATGCTCCTCGATACCATTACGCTCGGCGGCTCAGCATTTCTCCCGGATGAGATCCTCACCTACCCCCGACTGATTCGAGACTACCAACGCCGCGCGCATCAGCAAACAGATGCAACGTCGATGTTTCCCGATCCGATCTCGTTTGCCATCCGCGGGCTCCTCATGATTCCCGGAGCAAACGAACTTGTCGATTCGTTGCTTGGCCGACAGCGGTCGAACGCGAGGATCACCGTCGCTTCCGCCACGCCCTCACGGTAGAGAACACACCAGGTATAATCTGCAGATACGCCTGGGTTTGCGTAGGATCACTCGGACGTAACAGCGGCAGCGTGACCTCTTGGGCATCCGCATTACCGGCAAAATATTCGTCACACGCTCGCCGAATTCCAGGCTCTGTCGACGCATGGTGCGCGAAAATCGCCTCGCGATTTTCATCGTTTAGCGCCGGCAAATAATCATGGAATAACATCAACCCTCCGGGGCGTAGGAGCGGAAAGAAGAGCTCGATATCCTTCTTCACACCGGCATACGTGTGATCTCCATCGATCACCATAGCATCAAAGAGCCGGCCCGTTCGCGCGATCTCATCAGCAAGGATAGGCGCTGCAGCATCCGAGAACATTTTGAGGTGCGTTGTGATCGGCTGCAACTCTTGAACGATTGCGTAGAATTCAGGCTGTCCCTGTGGTTCGACGGTGACCAGGTCAATCGGTAGGCCATGATGCCGAAGAGCAACATAGCTCTGTAGTAACGATGCACCTGCGTACGAGCCGATCTCCAAAAATCGAATTTCGCGCTGACCGGCTGAAATATGCATCTCTTTTGTGAATGCCCAGTAGAGCTGAAACCGCTCATTAGGGGACATCTGACTCGGTATTGCATACCGCCCGACATCCTCAGCACAGAACGCCTGAACCATCTCATTCGGAAGCGTGGGGTTAATCGGGAACAGGTCCGGCTTCTCCAGCCAGACTCCAGTGTCATCAATGCGTGTCACGAGCGGAGTAAGTTTTCGCGCCTGGAAAAACTCCTGTACTGCTTTGCGACAGCCATCCCAATATCCGAAATCATCAATTTGAAGAATACCTTTGTCGGATACGCGATCGTAGAGGTTCTCGAGGATCGTGCGGGTTGACGAATACCAGTCCCCATCAAGGTGCAACAAAGCGATCATACCAACGCGATCGCGATGCGGCTTAAGGGTCTCTTCAAAGAATCCCACTACAGGACGTATGACTTCTCCTACCCCAACACTTCGAGCCAAGCTTTGCAGACTCTGCAGAGGCGCGGCGCAGGTACCTGAGCCCCAACCGGTCTGCTCAGCCGGAACACCGCCATGTGCGTCCTCAGCGCGTGCCGGCGGCATTCCGCTAAACGAATCGAAGCACCACATGATGCGAGGTATCCGGCTGTAGCGACGAATAACATACGCAAGAAGAACCGAAGAGCCCCCTGCGGCTACCCCACACTCAACAAAGTTACCTGGAATGTTTTCTTCACAGATGCGCTTGGCGTGAATGAACAGGTTATACAGTCGAGCCACACTGAGCATCGTGTGATTCCGAATCGCCTGATAGATCTCCATAAACTCCGGATCATGACTCGCATTAAGCGAGCTATCCTGCTGCCCCTGGACCTTCAACAGCTCCTCAAGAAGCTGCCGCGCATCTTCGTTGTGAGGAAAGAAGCGCAACTCCTCCCGAAGCGACTGAACGGCATCCGGAATACGCCCCATATGAGCAAAACAGATCGCTCGGCAGAGATCGAGCTGCATCAGCGGAACCCGCTGAGCCTTGAGATCCAGGATTACTTTGAAGCTCTCTTCGATCTGTCCGCTTTGCAAAAGACATTGGGCTCGGTGCAGGAGCGCGGTCGCATGTTGAAGCTGCTCGGAGGACGGTTGTACATGAGACATGGATCGGGCTCCCTCGTGAAAAGTTGTGCTACTGCTCGTCGTGAAATCGTCTCAATTAGATTCGAAGGTGCGGGATAGTGATTCTCAAAGAATCGCGCTACTTAGGTAGTTGGCGAGGGCCTCTCGCCTGGCGGATAAACTCGGACACCCATCACCCTGCTAAGTACCAGAACTTACTGGAGGCTGCACAAGCTGTGCGTAGGCCATACGCGCTTGAGGGAACTCCGGTGCCAGGCGTAGAACCTCCTCAAGCGCCCGAGTGGCTAACCCCGCATCCCCAAGGCTTCTTGCAATCTGGGCGAGATACCACCACGGCCGCCAATGAGGGAAGCCGTTACGAATCGCCTCAAAGAACTTGATGCAGGCATCTCCAAGCCGAACCTGTTCACTCCACAGGGAGAGTGCTGCCCAAAAGTTGAGATAGGGATCGGTCGGATACGCCGACGCGTAGCGTAGAATCCCGCCGTGCTTTAGAAGGGGTGAGGAGTTCATTATCTCCGCATCCGCGTTGAAGAGCGGAATATAATCCCCGCATCCAAGTGTCGCTTGAAAACGAGCTCTCGTAGGACCGAGCGTCTCCAGAAACTGAGCTACCCCCGACGACCGCTCCGAAAAAGGAATGTGAAGCGCCGATCGCAACGGTTGTTTTTTGGTTTTCGGTTTTAGCAGCAACCGATTCCACAAGGCATTGAGCTCAGCTCCGGAGCGCTCGGGCGAGAAGATCTGCCGGGCATACTCGGCGGCATTGGTTCCCATTCTGCGTCGCTCATCTGGATGATGGTATAGATACTCGATCGCTTGTGCGTACTCCCGCTCACTTTTCACGATGAATCCGGTAAAGTTATCAACGATCAAACGCTTACATCCGCCGTGTGGGAAGACAACCGGGACAATTCCGCAGTACATCACCTCTTGGAGATTTAACTCACACGCTGCATACGTGTCTTCACACAGGGGATAGCCGTATACATCAAATAGCCCGATAGCCTCGGCAATATTTTCAGTCGGGCCATGAAACACAAACCGATTCTCCGCTCCAAGCTCTCGCGCCTGCGCCTTGAGTAGTGGCTGATACCCGCCCGAACCAAACACAAGAAAGCGACTCTCCGGCACAGCAACGGCTGCGGACATCCGCACGTAGTTCTGGTGCATTTTAAGAAAATGCACGGTGCCGATATATCCAACATTGAATCCATGATGCGGGATCGGTTTGAAGTCATGCAACCGCGTGCGGTCAGTTGGTGCATACACCATCGCAGTCTTTTCAAGTCGAGTATCGACAGACAGGTTGTTAAAGGCATCGCACTCAGCGGTGTAAGGACTGCACGCAATGGCGAGGTCCACATATTCAACAAAGCTATCAGGTACTCGCTGAGGATCTGTATGCCCTCCTACATGCATCCAGGCTGCCAAGCGACACTCTGGAAGGTGTCGTTGCATGAATCGCCCCATATCAGGACTACTCCACCAATTGAGAAGCACGATATCAGCGCTCGCAATCAATGCATTGAGCTCATCCTCGGAGTGGGCCCGTACAACGCGAATTCCGTTCTGCTCTGCAAAGCTACATGCAGCAGGATCGTCGCTCTCAGGCGTCAGGGACAGGAGCTGGTAGCAATTGCCACTCGCTCGAGCGGAATGCGATGCGCCGGCGATGAAGGCCCGATTGGCGCCGCCAAGTAGGATGGTCTCCGTTATTGTCAGGATTGTAGCCATGCACCGTCCGAAAGTCGCATCTGTAGCGCTCTTATAGGCCCAGGTTAAGATTCAGCCGGGCGTGCCTAGGGTTCGGTTTTGCCGGTCTACCAGCCGGTCCTCAACCCGCTCCACCCCGTTCTAGCCATTCCCCCGTAAATCCCGTATCCTCCCGGCATGACTACAGGTAATGCACTACCAACTGCGCCCCAGCGACCCACAACCGATTCCGCGCCCTCCGCCAGGGCGACCAGCTCGGCGTTAGGCTCATTCCTTCGCACGCTCTCCTTTGCCGACTATGCAGCCGGGCTACTCTTGATCGTCTATGTCTACTTCTTCCTGTGGGGCGCCTCGAAGAGCGCCGTCGGCATCGCTCCCTTCTGGTTCAATCCCCTCTGGCTCACCGACGACTCTCTGCAACAGACG
The DNA here is from genome assembly GCA_044347025.1 of Bdellovibrionota bacterium. Lineage (GTDB taxonomy): Bacteria > Bdellovibrionota_C > UBA2361 > UBA2361 > OMII01 > OMII01. The sequence goes on along the minus strand of JBIIYC010000002.1, from coordinate 22,295 downwards.
TATCCGTTCTGGCGGGCCGTAGACCCGACCGCATTCGAGAATGACTTCGTCACGTCGATGATGATCAACTACATCCCCCCCGGACACTATTGGCTGGGGTACGCCATCACGCTGCTGACGCGCGATCCGATCATGACGGGCCACTGGCTGATGCTTGTACAGCTCATGGCCACCGTGGGGTTTATCTTCGGCGCAGTACGGGCGCTCACCAAGAGCTATGCACCGGCGCTCTTTGCAGTTACCTGGTTTCTGCATACGCGGCATGTGGTTCAGCGAATAACAGCCGGCCTCCCTCGCGGTTGGGCTGCGCCGATCATCGCAGCTTTTCTCTACTTCGCTGCCAAGCAAAACCATCGTGGAATCCTAGCCACGATTGCTGTAGCGTGCGTCATTCACCCACCCTCTACGGTCGCTATCTGCCTTGCGTATGGTTTGTACCTTCTAGTGCAGGTGTGTCGACCGAGCACACGCGCCCTCTACAAACGACCGTTCCTTGAGCTCGTCGTCCTCGGGCCTATCTTTGTGGCGGTCACCGCGTGGTCAGTGGCAAAGCCAGCAGAATTCGGAAGCATGACCACCTACGAGCAAGCGCTGCAGAGACCGGAGTTCTCAGCGAATGAACCAAAGGGACGCTTTCCATTTGTACCCTTCAAGCCGATGTCGCAAGAGGTGTCATCATTTGCATTCCAGGCATTCACGACCCCTCGGCTCTACAGGAGCGCGAGCATCATGCGGGCGTATACCCCCGTAATCGTTGCAACGCTTGCACTCATTCTCCTCGTGGCTGGCGCGCGACGACGGACGCTGGTTTTTCCGGGGCTCTTTATCGCGTACGGCCTCGCATCCGCGGTCGTATACATCGCCTCGCGAATCCTCGCTTTCAAACTCTTCGTGCCTGACCGCCACTTACAGTTTCCCTTTGCGCTCTTATGTATAGTGGGATTCTCCGCAGCTATCTGGCGCGTTGCGACCGGGCCTATGCAACGAGCAACTCAAAGCTCGGGGAGATCTATCTCGCGCGCGGGATTGTCTCGAGGTGTGATAGGATTGATCGGCGTGGCGGTTATTATCTTCGCGGGCTCTGGCACCGGGCTCTACGGAGCAGCAAATTTCAACTACGATCGGTATCGCCGTGGACGCGTGTTCGACTGGGTCCGAGCAAACACGCCACTGGATGCCGTCATCGCAGGAGAGCCGATCTATATCGATCCCGTTCAGCTATTTGCCGAGCGCAAGGGCTTCATTACATCCGAAACCGCGCACCCATTTTACACCGGCTACTGGCAGGAAGCGCGTCGCAGACTCGAGATCTCACTGCGAGCGAACTACGCTTTGACCATCGAGGACTTCTTGACTCACGTTGGGTCGGAGAAGATCTCCTACTTCATCTTTGATCGGCACAGCCTTTTTGGCGATCGCCTTGCAAAAGTAAAGTACTACGCCCCTTTTAACGGTTTGATTCGCGAGCTAGCGCGTCACGCGCCCAGCGAGTATCTCGGACGAAAGCTGCTCAGCATGCCAAAAGATGTTTCGGCCAGCTTTCTTCGCTACGTTGATGACCGCGCAATTGTGGTCGACGTTGAGGCACTCAAGCGCTACCAGGCGAGCGTTTCAGCGCAGCCATAAAGGAACCGATTGCGAGACAGGTATCAGCCCGCCGACATCTGAGCCCCCCTCTCGGATAGGCGGACATACCTTACTCACTGAATAGCGACGGGGTCGCGGCTTTTACCCCTTAGGTTCGATCCCCGTGAGGGTACAGCACGATAGGCCTGCCTTATCCGATACTCTATGACGCACGGGGCACGTTCAGCCTCGAGAAAACCCCGTCCGCAAGTAAGACAACGCGAGTGCGGGGCACCCATCTGCGCCCACTTTTCCCATCCCGCCCTCGATGGTGGCACAGGGGATGCGGGCCAAGAGAACGATTTTTTACTTGAAATGAGCTCCTTCTAGGCTACACTCCCCCTTCAGCGTATGGTTAACACACCGCTGTCCCCTCGAACTCAAAGGCTCGAATGTGCATGGCAGCACTGCCAACACGAGTTGCCATCGTCACGTGCCTCGTCTCTCTCAGACGCTACACTACCAATTGAGTTTCGGCTGCCGTATCAGGCCCTTTCCTGCTTCGACGAAGCGCTTGAGCTCTTACCTGGGGGAGACCTACGAGCACTCCTTATCGAGCGACGAGAGCAGATCGACCGTGGTGCAGCTGAAGTCGAGGCGGACATACTTGAGAGCGCGACTCACATCATCGACAACGCTCGTTTCCCTGATCTCCATTCGTACCTTTTGCAATTCTTCGCGAGGCTCGATCGACGGGCGGTCTTCGATGCCGAAGTGGCACGGGCCGCAGCGTTCGGGCTCGACGCTCTTGGGCATATCAACGGCTACGCGGCGATCGATCAGGTTCCAGCTGCCCTCCTTCGCGACGGGGAGATTCCACTGGATTGCGAGGAGATATTCGTCGCCAACATGGAAAACGATGTGCTTCGAAACATCTCATACGGCAAATCTATTGCCAGCTGTCTCGTGGGAGCAGGAGGAGCTTTAGGAGCGTGGGCGACCACCCCTGGGCCTGTGGCTGTCGCAGTTTCGTGTGCGGGGTACTCTCTATGCAAACAGTCTTTTGCCGAATTCGAAGCGAGGTTTTCTCTCTGCGAGGGGTACATCCGTGAGGTCAGGGATATGATCGAGTCTGTGCGCGTCCCCTCAATTCGACCTCTGGAGGATGTTGTAAACGACATACTCCACCTGGATGGCGCGGCGCCTGGCTCTCGCACCCAATTCCGCGCTCAAGGCTTCATATCCGCTCGCATTCTCCGCGCTTTTGGCACACCCAGCCATGCAATTCACGAAGCCTTTGCCCACACTGTGAGTCCTACCGATCCTGAGCAGCCGCTATCAAAACTGCTTGCAAAAACGTTGCGGAATCAACTTATCGATCCCCCCTCTCATGTGCTAGCAGCCTATCTCTCCAGAGACGGCGAGCATCAGGAATTTCGTACCCTCGTGGATCTGCTCAACACGGCGCACATTGCCTGGGCTCGGGAGCAACGAACCAGCCACCGGTCGGACTTCTGCAACTTCGTGGTTCAAAAGGCATCCGTGGTTGGATGATCGCCCTTCATGGGCGACTGAGTCGCGCGCCGGTTATCCTCGCACTATCCGCGGAATTCGCTGATTAAGCGTTACCAGGATTTCGTGGGGTGTCGTGTCCATCGCCATTGCAAGCTCTTCGACCGTGATTACATTGTGCCCCTGCTCACCGATCAGAACGACCTCATCGCCATTGAATCCCTCGCCATTCGCACCGAGATTCACCATGAGTTGATCCATACACACAGCACCCACAATCGGATATTTCGAACCACGAATAAGCGCAGAGCCCCGATTGGTGAGACTTCGCGGATACCCATCCCCATACCCGATCGGGACGGTTACAACTCTCGAATCCTCCGGAGCATGCCAGCGGTGTCCGTAACTCACCCCAGCTCCCTTGCGAACTACCTTGAAAAACACCACCTGACTTTTTAAGGCCAGCGTTGGGCGAAGAGCTGCCGCTGATCGCATCGCGTGATGCGGATAGACTCCGTACAGGGCAAGGCCGGGTCGAACCATGTCGAGGTGGCTCTCGGGCAACGCAAGCAGCCCTCCCGATGCTGCGATATGACGGTCGAACGGCCCGTTCGAGCGCGACTCATAGTACTGGAGGGCTTCCAGAAACCGCCGCAGCTGCTCCCGCGCCAACGAGAGATCCTCCGGATTTACATCAGCGAAATGAGAATACACCCCGACGACATCGCAATGCTTCACGCGCAGCGCAGCGTCGAATAGCGTTTGTGCCGTGTAATAATGCACCCCGATCCGCTCCAAACCGGTATCAATCTTGAGATGTACCCGAGCCCGCTTGCCATGTTTTCGCGCGGACTCATCTATTTGCTGCAGCTTGCTCACCGAAGATGCAGTGACATCCACATCATGCACGATGTAAAGGTCGAGTTGATCTTTAAGAAGCCCCCCAAAAACCAGGATAGGAGTTGTTATCCCGGCTCTCCGCAGGTCCAATGCCTCTTCAATGTAAGCGACCCCGAGAGAATCGATTCCGAGCCGCTCCAACTCGGCAGCGACTGTGAAGATTCCGTGTCCGTAGCCGTTGGCTTTCACAACCGCCATGACCTTTGCCGGGGAAACAAGTTTCTTTATCTGCTCAAAGTTGTGACGGAGCGCAGGTAGCGATACCTCTGCGAAGGTCGGTCGGTGTACAAATTGAGCCGATGTTTGTTCCGTCATTGGTCACTCGATCGATAGTTGTTCAGCAATTCATACATTTTTATTGTAGACATGGTAACTTAGCTGGACCTACAGGGAAATTAAAAGCATCTATCGTATGAGTATCTTCACCCCTATTCTGCCGTGAGCGAAACAACCGCCTCAACCCCTCTGAAGCCCACTCAGCCGACCGGCCCAAGCCAGTCTCAAGGCCCTGTGGCGCCCCTCGGAGAGCAGGCGGCTCTCACTCCCCGCCCGAGAAATCGTCGGAAACGGCTCAGGTCTCTAGCTATCGCTGCCGGTATCGTCGCTGTCGTCCTCGGCGTCCTTCTCGTCTGGGAGCTTCGGACCTCGACGCTACAGTCGCGCTACTTCACCCGCATCGCCAAGGAAGCCACCTTCACGGTCAAGCCCGGAGCTCGCCCTGACGCCTGGTATCCGAGCTTCGGTCCATATGACCAGAGGCTCGGCTACACCCGCATACCGCTCATTATCAAAAACCTTTTGGAAAATGGTTTTGAAATATCCTCCCAGGCTCGACTCTCTCCGCGCTTTCTGAGTCTGGCTGAAGAGGGATTATACCCGCCCTACTTTGAGAAGACGAAGGCTGGGCTGACCATCCTTGATGACAAAAACACGACGATCTACTCGGCCTACAGACCGGAACGGATGTATGAGTCGTTCGAATCTATCCCCTCGGCCACTATTCAAGCGCTCCTCTACATCGAGAACCGGGAGATCTTGAACCAACAGTTCCCGTATAAAAATCCGGCTGTGGAGTGGGATCGTTTCGGAAAAGCGATCCTTGAGAAGCTCAAGCAGATCTACAATCCCGACCTCAACGCTCCCGGCGGTAGCACTATCGCAACACAACTTGAGAAGTATCGGCACTCAAAAGAGGGGCGAACTGGCGGAATCAAAGACAAGCTTCTTCAAATGGCCTCGGCGAGTGTGCGGGCATATATGCATGGCCGCAATACCCTCAAAACCCGTAAGTTGATCCTGCAGCAATACATTAACTCGATTCCACTCGCCGCGCTTCGGGGCTACGGGGAGGTTAATGGCCTCGGAGATGGATTGTGGGCATGGTACGGAGCCGATTTTGATGAGGTGAATGATTCTCTACGCGCCCTGGGGTCACTCCCGAATAACGCTGATGTGCGTCCATACGCAGAGGCGTACAAACAGATGCTCAGCTTGTTTATCGCACATCGTCGTCCGAGCTTTTATCTGATTGCTGGACTGAGTGAACTTAACGCCCTCACGAATACCTACCTCGATCTTCTCGCCAAGGAGGGGGTTATCTCTCCTGCACTCCGAGATGCCGCCAAATCTGTCAAGCTGACACTGCGGCGGGCGGCTCCTAAATCGCAATCAGTGTCATTCGTGCAGCGGAAAGCAGCGAACGCCATCCGCACACGACTGCTCCAACTTCTGAAGTACCCTCAGCTCTACGATCTAGACCAGGTAGACCTGACGGTGAAAAGCACCATGAACAACGATGCGAACGAATCGGTAACCAATATTTTACGACAGATTAAGGACGAAGAGAGCGTCAAAAAGTTCGGATTGAGTGGAGCACGAAACCTCGATAAAGGGGACCCTTCAAAAGTAATCTACAGCCTCACCCTGTTTGAGCACGTTGGAGATGCGAATCTATTGCGGGTTCAAACCGACAATTTCGACAATCCATTTAGCGTGAATGAGGGCGCTCGTCTTGATCTCGGTTCGACGGCAAAGCTCCGCACTCTAACTACGTACCTGGACGTTGTCGGAGAATGCTACGACCGCTATTCTTCCATGAGCCCCACAGAACTTCGAAAAGCGGACCGAGCTGACCTCGATCCGATCTCGTCATTCGTCGTCGAAACTTTGGTACGCAATCCAAAGATCGAGCTCTCTTCCCTGCTGGATCTCGCCTTACAGCGGAAATATTCAGCAAGCCCCTATGAGAGCTTCTTTACTGGCGGAGGCATTCACACCTTCGAAAACTTCAAAAAAGAGGATAACGGCAAAAATCCAACCATCGGGGATGCCCTCACTCACTCACTTAACCTACCGTTCATTCGCCTGATGCGGGATATCTCGCGCTACTACACACAGCGCATCAGTCAGAAGCTCGGGGGGGCAACAACAGATCGAAAAAGTCCGGTACGGATGCATTTTCTATCTAAGTTTGCGGACCAGGAAGGGAGTTACTTCCTCAAGCGTTTCTATGAAAAGTATCGAGGAAAGCCTTCGAACGAACTACTTCCTGCGCTTGTGACAAACACCCGAGCATCTGCTCGTCATGCGACTGCTATGTTTCGATACGTACGGCCAAATGACTCACTGGACTCCCTCATGACGTTTCTCCGTACTCAGGTTCCGCAAGCAACGATCTCACAACCACTTCTGGAAAAATGGTACAACGAGCTCGGTCCCGGAAAGTTCAATTTGAATGACCAGGGATTTTTAGCTCGCGTTCATCCCCTCGAACTGTGGCTGGTAAAGTATCTTCAAGATCACCCGAATGCCACTGTTTCAGAGATGCTTAACGCAAGCCAATCAGAACGCCAACAGGTGTATGAATGGCTTTTCAAGACACCTCATCTTCGAGCCCAAGATATCCGCATTCGCACATTGATGGAGAATGAATCGTTTAGCGAGATCCACAAGCAGTGGAAAAAGGTCGGATATCCGTTTAACTCCATGGTTCCCTCGCTCGCGTCTGCGATTGGAAGCTCCGGAGATCGCCCCATAGCTCTGGCTGAGCTTGTTGGTATCATTTTGAATGACGGTATCCGCTACCCGTCGGTGCGGCTGAACGAGTTACACTTCGCGGCAGAGACCCCATACGATATAACACTTGCTCGGGTAAACAAAGGACAGGGAGAGCGGGTGCTCAAAAAGGAAGTGGCGCAAGCTCTCAAGCGTGCCATGGGTAATGTTGTTGAATCCGGAACGGCCCGCCGCGTGTTCAACTCGTATGTGCGCTCGGACGGAAAACCCTATGTCATAGGCGGAAAAACCGGAACCGGAGATCATCGCTTTGAAACATATGGACCAGGAGGTCAGGTAACCTCATCCCGAGTAGTCAACCGCACCGCAACCTTCGCCTTCTACATCGGCGACCGTTTTTTTGGAGTCATTTCGGCGCATGTGCCCGGCCCTGATGCCGCCAAGTTCGATTTCACGAGCGCCCTGGCTGCCGAACTTCTCAAGGTATTGGCTCCTTCACTGGTTCCGATGATTGAGCAGGCTGGAACATCTCTTACCCCCTTTGAGCCCAAAACCGCCAAAGGCTCGCCTAAGCCCGGCTCCTCTGCGACAGGTATTACCCCGGCCGCAGCAGCGGAGGCCGTTGAAGTCTTGCCCCAAGCCCCCACAACGCCCCCACGACGCAAGAAACTCACGGTGCTAGCCCCCCCTATGTAATCCCAAATCGGGGGTTAGAGGGCTCACAGGAGGCTTTCGAGCTTCCTCATATCACCTTCTGAGCAGCTTTATCCCCCTGATTAACCTGGATCTCTTGTTATTCCCTCCCAGCCGTGATAACCATTCACCCCTACGGTTAACCAACCTACGCCCAGGTAGCTCAGTTGGTAGAGCAGCGGACTGAAAATCCGCGTGTCGCTGGTTCGATTCCGGCCTTGGGCACACACCTTTTCCCTTCAATCATCCAATCCCCGATTCTTCAGTTGGTAGAGCAGCGGACTGGCAATACGCCTGGTCGCTGGTTCGATGCAGGCCTTGGGCACACCCTTCATACTCTTGAATCACCCCATAAAGATGACCCCATTTGGTAGAGCAGCGGACTGGCAATACGCCCGGTCGCTGTTTCGATTCCGGCCTTGGGCACACCTTTTTTCCCTTCAATCATCCAATCCCCGATTCTTCAGTTGGTAGAGCAGCGGACTGGCAATACGCCTGGTCGCTGATTCGAGTCCGGCCTTGGGCACACCCTTTTTCCTTCAATCATCCATTTGGTAGAGCAGCGGACTGGCAATACGCCTGGTCGCTGGTTCGATGCAGGCCTTGGGCACACACTTCATACTCTTGAATCACCCCATAAAGATGACCCCATTTGGTAGAGCAGCGGACTGGCAATACGCCTGGTCGCTGGTTCGATTCCGGCCTTGGGCACACACTTCATACTCTTGAATCACCCCATAAAGATGAACCCATTCGGTAGAGCAGCGGACTGGCAATACACCTGTACGATAAGGGTCGACAGCTCCTCTCCTCGTACACGCGTCACCTAACGCTCTTGAGATCCACGCAACTTTTACTTCCGGTATCCGAATATAGCAGCACGCATCCCAATCGATGCAGTCGTCTACATATCACTGGAGAGCCCTGTATGATCCTATCCGTTGATTCGGCAAACTACCTGCCACTTCTTGAACCTCAGGATACTGAGACCGCTAAAGCCATCACCAGCAATGCATCCCTCAGCACGAATGCACTACCCACCGAGCTTAAACTTCCCATCACTGCAAAGGGAAAAGCCCCACAGGGATTCTCGCTCACCAAGCTACAAAAGATATTTGACTCCGTTACTCGCATGCTTGAAGCCTTGGCCCTCGTACTGCAACAACGGAATGCTACCAAGGCCACCACCACACCGAACGCCCCCGCTAATACTACCGCACCCACTCAAACTTCCTCTCCTATCCCGGCAGAGCCTTGGCTCGCCCCGGTCGATCAGGAGCCCGGACTCATCATTCCTGATCTTGAGAGCTCCTCTGTAACTCCGCCCGATACATCACAGATTGCATCAACGAGCGATGGCAACCCACCGGGCGCGGCAACCGTGCCTATCGATGCGCAGGAACAGATCCCCGATCTTTCGGACGCACCGCGACCAATCACGTCCACGAAGCAGTACACTATTGGAACTCGCCTCAAGGGCTCCGGGCAATTCTTATGGAAACCGGTATCCGATAAAGATGGAAAGCTCGCAATTCTGACTCCACCCAAACTAACAGGAAAGATTAAGAACGTCGTAATCCTTTCGCCAGACAAGACGAAGATTCTTGGCAAAGGCAGCTTCTCCGGTGTCGGCAATGGCGATCGCGAACACTTCCGCTTCTCTAAATCCGGGGCGCAGTATCCCGATAAGTCAATCGTACTGATTACACTGAAAGACGGGTCGACACAGCATGTCCCGATTCGAGAGTCTTCAGCCAGATATTCGATGTGAGGTGCGCGCGCAACGAGGTGATTGGTGCGTGCGCTTTCACAGGAGCCGCCCCAACTCCTCTGGCTCACAATCCCATGCAAGAATCTTCCATCGATCATCGGCCCATTCAATAAGCGAACCGCAACCAGTGCGCACCTTATAGGAAGCGCCCTCAACAGGAGCTATAATCTTACCGAACTCTCGGAGCCGTCCGTTACTCGTCACTACGAGTGATACTCCATGACTCTGCGAGATATCACGTAAAAACGAGAGACACTCAGCTCGAAGCACCTCCTCACTCGGAATGAATGGTACATCAGAGGGACGAATACTTTCGTGATGCCATCGACGAAGCGCCTCTTCACCGGAGAGCTTTACAATCTCGTCATCGGAGAGTCCGCCCCAGGCACCATAGTCAAGCTCAATTAGACGCTGGTCCACCGTCACTAAAGCGGAGATCTGCGCTGTAGCTCGGATAATCTCTGCGTACTCTCGTGTTCTTTTCAACGGACCGGTGCATACGTCATCAATATAAACCTTCGCACTCCTGATTGCGGCACCCATGAGCACCCCCTGTTCCCGGCCGAATTCCGTAAGCGAGAGATCCTCACGTGCTCCTACCATCACAACCTTCTCACCTCGACTGAAGGTGTTACCATGGCGGCACAACAGAACGAGACGCCTCATACCAGCTCCCCTTCAGAGGCGATAATCTGCTCAACCCGAGCTACATCCTGAGGATTATCTATCGACCACATTGTACGCCCCTGCAGCGAAACTTCTACGACTCGAACCGGCATCCCATGCTCAAGAGCACGGAGCTGCTCAAGCTGCTCCACCTCTTCAAGCCTCCCCATGGGCAAGGATATGTAGCGTCCTAACGACTCATACGTGTACGCGTACACCCCGATATGTTGGAACACCGGACTCACCTCGCCCTGGGACCACTCTCTAATAAACGGGATAATCCCCTTCGAAAAGTAGAGTGCATCATGAGCCCTCGAAAACGTCACCGTCGTTCCGGAGACTACCCCCGACGATTTGATCGATAGCATCGCTTCGTACTGCGCTCTACTAAGCTGCGTCGCGGGAGTCGCAATCTGTACTGAGCTATCACGCTGCATCTCTGTAACGAGAGAGCCGATAATCCAAGGAGGCATCAACGCTGCATCACCCTGCAGATTGATGACGATCCCCGGCTTCTCCTGGAGCTTATTGACAGCATCCCACACACGCTCAGAACCGTTCCGACACTCCGAAGCGGTCATAATCGCCTCACCGCCGAAGTGTGCAACATGGTCTGCAATCCGCACGTCATCGGTGGCGACATAAACCGCATCAACACCGGTGACGGCTTTGCCGATTCGCCAGACGCGTTCCAAAAGACTGCGCCCCGCGACCATCGCCAGCGGCTTACCGGGAAATCTCGATGACCCATACCGGGCCGGTATAACAACAATGGTTTTCATAGAATGTATGCGGTATCATCCCCTATTCATGGAAAAGAGGATAGCCTACCAAGGAATCACTGGCTCGTTTAGTAGTATGGCCGCTCGGGCTCTGTACGGCCCGCCGAGCGCCCCCCTGCAAACCACCCGTTTTCGGGAGATATTTGAGCATATTATCCAAGGTCGCGCCGATATAGGGGTGGTTCCGATTGAAAATGCACTCGCCGGCTCGGTGCATGAAAACTACGATCTCCTCCAAGAGTATCGGTGTTTTGTCATTGATGAGTACTATTGCCCGGTCCACCTTCACCTTCTGTGTTCAGGGCCCCTGAAAGGAATCACCAGGGTATTCTCGCATCCAAAGGCGCTGGAGCAGTGCTCACGCTTCCTTGAGAGCCACCCTCACATCACCGCCGTTGTATGCTCCGACACCGCGGGTGCGGCCTTCCAAGTAGCTCAATCCAAAGACCCTGCAAATGCAGCGATCGCAAGCCAAGAAGCATCCGAGGAATACGCTCTTCCGATTGTACAGGAATCGATCCAAAACCACGCAACGAATGCGACCCGTTTCGTTGCTATCGCGGCCGAGCCGATGCCATGCGCCGCTCCAACAAAGTGTTCGATGGTAGTATCTCTGCGACACGAACCGGGAAGCCTCTACAAACTCTTGGGGCTCTTTGCAAACCTCACCATAAACCTGACTAAGCTGGAATCTCGTCCGGTTGCAGGCAAGCCGTTTGAATACGCCTTTCACATCGACCTCGAGTGTCCCGAGCACGCTTCAAACGATCTTACAAAGGCTATCGCAGAGGCAGAAAGGTACGCCAGCGATGTTCGCATCCTGGGACTCTATATGGCGCGGCATGGCACGCTGTAATGCCCTAACGAACTCGATCATGCGCGCTGCACTGCCTTGATTCCGGAATCGATTCCGGAGATGGATTCAGGATCGCTGTTTATTGTGGATCTCAATCTCGTACTCCCGTACCTTCCCGTTATCCCCCGCGATCTATCGCATTATTGCGTTACTCGTCGGTGTGTATTCTTTCTCAATCTGGTCTGGGTAGATGGATGGCTTGCATCCGCCGCAACGTTGACGACTAACCACGTCGCCAGCGTTGCGACGGAGATCTGACAAAGGTTCTGTTACACGCGTTTTTTTCCCTACGAAAGTGGGGATGCCTCAACAAAACAAACAACACAATACCTACACATCATGACAAGAAACTTCTTCGGATGGCTGGGAGTGATCAGCATTTTGCTCTCACTCGTTGGCATCCTCACGGCCGGGCTGATCATCAGCCTCGCATACTCGATCGTAAGCGCTGTTATCCTCGCACTGCCCACTCCTTTGACGGCCATTGCCCTTGCGGCGATGTTCATTTGGGGTGGTCCACCGGGGGCAGTTGCGGCGATCGGTTTACTACTAGTGACGGTGAGTGCCAAGAGGAGGGAAAAGCGCCATGAAAACATGCGCTTACTTCCGCCTAGGAGATAAAACTCAACTCGTAGCTGCAGGATATTTGCGTTGACACCCTGAAGGTTTCTTTCGTCAGGTCTCCTCGCAGCTACTTTCTTCGCTCATCACCGCCGACAACTGAAATACCCCTGTACATTCTGTTTTTTACCGAATTCATGAACAGAAGGCCCCAAGAAGTTTATCACGTAGGATTCATGTCGATTTAGGAGAGCGCACCGTATGCCATCTATCGAATTGCCCAATCACAAGACCGACACTCCCCGAGAGAACCCTGCCCGTTCAGTCGCAAGACTCTCCTCTGTGTCATCTTCAAAGAGTGACCCCGATATAGTGAAACTTATCGACAAGGGGAAGCAGGCTTTGAGCTCGTTGAACTCGGTGACCGGCGAACTATTTATGCTCAACGTAGCACCACACGATCTCGAACAGATGAGGTCCTCCGAGATAGCGTCCCGCCATCAACAACTCCAAAGTCGATTGAATCCGGCACTATGCGCTCATCATCCAGATCTTCCGCCCGACTTCCATACACGGCTATTCACCAAATTGAACGCGGGCGCTCGTGAGATTATTTCTGCTCTCCAGAATCCACATAAACGCCTCGTTCTCCTTAGGCAGCTTGGGCATACTCCAGCACAAACAATGGCGCCCGCCCCCGCGATTAACCTCAGCGCTGCAACGCTCCCTTCGCCGTCAGCAGAGTCTAAGAAACGTGAACCAGAGCCAGCGGCTAAACGTAAATCGGTAACGATCAATCAGCCCAAGGAGGAGATCCTCGAGGAGGATACCAGCCTATTACTCACAGTCAGCAAATCAGCAGAGCCAATTCCAAGTAAAACGTGCTTGGTTTCTTCGCCGAGTTCTAAAGATATAGCCCACCAAGATGGACGAGCATTAGATTCTATTGGAGGACATATTGAGGAAGGGCGTACCTGCCTACCAAAAAGCGATACCGACGAGAAACGTGAGGTGCAAACAAGCCCAGGAGGCCCCTCGGCTGACCTACCGGGCTATTGGACGGCGCGCTCAGCCAGTGCGGAAACCACCCGAAAGCAGGCTCTCCAAAATACGAACAAAGACCCCCATGCCGGTGCTCCAACTACACCGAACTCCCCCCTACGTTGGCACCGAATCGCCACGCTGGCTAAAGTAGTCGCTGCTAGCTCTGTGGGTCTCTTTGTAGGAATGAAGGAATACGCTCCGCACCGAAATGAGATTCGGAGACAGGTGCCAGATGAGTTGATGCCTACTTACGACGCAATTGAAACGGCACTATACGGAACGTACCGAGCAGAGAGAAGCGCGCTTGAAAAGCTGGCGCGCATGCTTGATGAGGCGGTTAATGGGAACGCAAAGAAACAGAGCACTTATACTGATTAGCACCAAAAGGATTACGCCATGTTCTTCAGAACAAACAAAGCTCTCGAAATACAGGACAAGAAAGTCTCAATACCCGCCGAGCGATACTCCGCACTCCTGACTGCGGAGCAATTACACGTTCTTGAGCAATTAGGCGGCTCGCAATTAACCAAGGAGCTCTCAGTACACTTGAGGATTGGGTTAGACACAAACTACAACCTCTCGCTCGAGGCTACGCGGCACGATTCCCAAACAAACAAGATATCAGGCCTCGATCTGGCTGCAAAACGCTCACAGCTCGCCGCTACTATTAAACAAACTGAGGCGGCAGCCGCCCAAGTTGCGAAATTTCTTACAGAGAACTCAGTCAAACGAGAAAACGGCTTACAGAGGATAGCTGCTGAGATTGACGCAATTGTGGATGCCGCCACCAATGGACTCATCATCGGGAAAATCCCTAATTTGGCCCCATCAAACACAGCGAAGCCCTCCGAGTTTATCTCTGCCATTAGAGGACGAATCGTTGTGTTAAACGCACTCCACGACTGCCTTCAATCAGCCAAAGACGCCGGAGCTGGCCATCAAGCTCGTGAGGTAGCGCGCAAGCAGTTAAGGAGAACTATCGACGATCTTTCTCGCTCACTCCAAAGCACCCCGTTTATGCAAAACAGCGCTCCGGAGATTGCACTTCTAAACACGATCTACGAGATCCAATCCCATGACCCATTCGTTGAGCTGAAGAACCTGAGAGAGGCACTGTCGTTTGCCGCAAGCACAGCCCAGACAGATGAAAAAGCGAAGACTCTTGCCATCCAGCACGACCGCGCGGGGCTTATCAGCCTGCGCCAGGCTGCTTTACAAGCAGGGGATCTTCCGGAAGCGTTTGGTTACGTAAAAGCTCTACTCTACCGTCAGGACGCAACTGCAAGTGATCTTAGTAGCCTTGCCCAGATCTGTCGTCGTCAAGGGGCTGATGACCTTGAGTTTCTAACCCTACGCGGAATGCTGGAGAATAAATGTCTATCTTCGGTCAGCGAGTGCACTCGTCTTGCGGAACTAGCTATTAAACTCGGTGTAGATTCCCCGCTTGTCGGGAATTTTCTGCGTCGTCTCTCAGAGGTAGAGATTAGGGTCGACGACAAATCCGACCAAGTACTACAGGAATGGACACCGGAGAATGCATGGCAGAGACTACGCAGCGACCTATGGTTCGAGATCGCCATGCTTTCAAGAGATGTCAAAGCCCCTGCGAAAGAGGGCTCAAGACTGCAAAGACTCCAGGAGATAGCTTCCACCTATCCACTTCCCCTGCCTTTTACGGACCCGCTGCTAAAAGCTCGCATCGCTCTTGGTCATAATCAGTGGAATATGGCAACCCAATTAGCAGTTAAGGCTTATCAGGGTGCCACTGATCCAATGCTCCAACAGCGCGCGTTACTTATCGGCCTTGAGGCAGTCTCCATGACGGCAACGGGCATCGGCGTGGATGATGACAACGTTAAGAACTGGTTTGAACACAGCTTTTCGCTCGGGGTAACCCCAGAGGCGCTTCAAATCCTTCAAGCTGCGCACGCTGAGTGCGACGTCTTCCAGTTGAGCAACTTAAGCTCAAAACTGGACGAGCTCATCCCAAGACCAACCTATGACAGCCTTGTCACACAAGGCACCCTCACTCTTCGACCCGTCATTGAGGGCTGGATTAAGCCAGAAAAAGCAATGGTCGAATCTCGCGCCATGTTCGAGGCCGCTATGGCACTCGATCCGACTCGCCCCGAGGCGCTTTGTGGTTTGGCGTCAATCGAAGAGTTGTCTAATACCGCCAGGGCGGCTCAATACTTCGAACAAGCCCTGACAATGTGGCCCTCGCACTCCGAGGCACAACGCGGTCTTGAGCGGTGCCAAGCGAAGCTCCAGGTCCCCTCCTCGTATGTTCCGAACCTCGAGGTCACACGCCCACTTGAGAATCCACCAGCCGAGCTTTTCAAAGCGGCATTAGCCTACTTTGGCGGTGGAGATCATAGGGAACTCGCCCCCGATGATATCGCAAAGAACATCCGCGACTTCCTGCGAACGAAGAGCGAAGCGTTCAGAAAGCTGGAGGAGGAGCTGGCGCCGAAGGCCTTCGGCCACAAATGGGGTGCTGAGCTACAGGGGTACCTCGGCGAGATAGTACGGCTGGCCCAGACGATTCAGAAGCGCCCCAATCAGCTAGAATGGGATCAGCTCAGTAACCTGATATCCTCCCAATTTGGCCCATCCGCTGCTGCTAAAGGGCCTCTCTTTTCAACCGCACTGACGGTACTAAACCTGCTTGCCAAGCGGCTGGATCAGAATGCTGAGCTTCTGCGTGCTGCGGAACGAAGCGAAGACCTGAAAAAGGTTCATCTACACGCAAACTCCTACCTGGGCAAACTAGAGGTAGGCTTTGGCTCTCAGCAACAAGCAATTATCCTCGCTGAAGTATCTGCTTGGGCGCAGAACGCTCTCAAGACCGTCCAAGCAATCAACTCGGATCTAAAATTTGAATCCGCTGCGTTAACAGTGTGGAGCGAGCGCTTTGCAGCGACGATTTATCGGAAATTGCGAGAGTCTGCCGTTACACAACAACCCACCCCACCACCCTCCAGGAAAAGGAAGTTAGGGAAGCAAAGCTCCAACCCAAACTCGGATTCTCCTGAGATCGTACTTACCCGGTAGTGTGATTAGCTTGGACAGAAGCGGGGCAGGACGACGTAGGAAAACGCCTGCTTGCCCCGCCCACCCTTGATTACGCCTAACAAAATACGCCTGCGGCTGATGGCTGTAATCGTTAACGTCACGAACGGCGAGAAACATACCCCTCCGCCAAGGCTATGGGGAACAGGTTGCTAGCCCTCCCTTGATTACGCCTACCAAATGCGCCTGCGGCTGATGAATGTAATCGTTAACGCGACAAACAGGAACAATCCCCCTCGTATATCCTCACGCATTACAAAGGGAGGGCGGGCATGCCACTCACCGTTGATTACACTGAAGGAAAGCGCCTGCGCGCCGACGGCTGTGTACCATCGCGTGGCTATTTTGTGCGAGCGCGAGCGAGCATCAAAACGAGCCACTTGTTCTCTCTACTATAGCCCCGGGTGCGCGGCTTGAGCACCTTATACGGCAGATTGCCGATAAGATGTATATGTATTTTAACAAAGAGAGCGGCGAGAACGAAGAGGGGGAAAAAGACCCTCTAACCCAACAGGTCATCGGTTGTACGATTGGGGTCCATCGAACCCTCGGACCCGAATTACTCGAGTCAACTTACGAAAAATGCCTCGCCTATGAACTTAAACTAGCTGGACTGCCTTTTATCAATCAGGCGGCAATACCGATCGATTACAAAGGTATCTCACTGGATTGTGGTTATCGCTTGGACTTTCTGATCGACGATTACCTCGTCGTTGAACTAAAGGCAGTGGAACAACTTCTACCAATTCACCAAGCCCAAGTTATCACTTACATGAAACTCACCGACGCCCGCGTCGGACTTCTGATCCACTTTAACGCAAAGTTGCTCAAAGACGGTCTCAGACGCCCATTTCCTTCCCCTCTCTGTTCTCGCTGTCCTCTTTGTAAAACATTCAGGGAGAGAGAACACCAATCACATCAAAGCGCGCACTAATTCAGCGAAGTACGAGCCACCCGGAGCGGTCACCAACAATCTGCGTCAGCGTTAGACCTAACGCCCCGCTCGTATCGGGGCTCCGAGTGGCGCCATGAGAAAACACACATCCCTGGCGCCACTCTCTAGACTACTTCGGCTCACCGGAATCTCGCTGTGCAGGGTGCCACAGCCACCGTTTTGAACCCCTATCGGCTGTAAGATGCAGATCCGAGATATCTACCAACTATGGTGCCGCTGCCGCTCTACTCATCGTTATTTTTTCGATCAGATCCTTCTGAATTGTTTTCTGAACGCTCAAGGGGCAATCAGAGTTTCTGGGAGCACCACTCTAGTCCTACTCACTTATGCGTAACGCCTCTGGAAGAAATTCCTCCTCAGAGGCGTCACGCCGGGTTATTTAATGGGCAACTCCGGATTGCTTGCCGCCCGCAGACGTAGCCTCGTCCCCTGCCTTATTACTCGTCGCTTTTTGCGCCTTCCTTGCCCGCGCTTCTGCCAAGGCGCGGCTAGTAATTCCTTCTCGTACAGGGTCATGGGGCCTACTTTTTTGCGGCTGTGGCATCTGGGTAGCTTGCCATTTTACTTGGCGCTCTTTCACCGCTGCAATGTCTGCACCGGCGACCTTAACTTCTTGAGACTTCGCCTCAATGATTATATCCGTGGCCCGCCCCAATTCGGCAATCTTCTTTGCAGCCTCGTCAGCCACCGAAAGCTCTTTAGGCAATTGCAGGAGAGTGGTTTGTGCGCCAGTAATTAACACTGATATATCCGCTAACTCCTCGTCCGCCTGTTGTTTTTCGATTTCTATCGCATGAATTTCGAGAGAAAGTTGGGTTATCTTCTCCAGCTCCTCTAGCGAGCAATCGCTCTTGTCCTCCAACTCACCTAGTTCCTCGTATTTCTTATTCTGCTGCTCCTCAAGCCGCTTGCATTCTTGCTTAAGCCTTGTTTCTTCCGGCGTAAGTATCTCAATCTGGTCTTTAAGCCCCTTCCGGATCTCTTCAACAGTCAGCTTCGGCTGAATCTGCTGCTCAACCTGTGGCGCCGGCTCCACGGGCGCCACGCTTGGCTCCTGTGCTGCAACTGAAGCTGGGATTGGCTGGGCTGGCTGGTCTTGCTTTCCTCGACCGAAAGGCCACCATCTCCTCTTCGGCTGTGCTATCTCTCCCTCTTCCTGCCCTTGAGCCCCTTTAGGAGTTTCTCCATGTTGAAAGCCCTGCGGCATCGTAAGGTCCTCCATGTTACCGGGAGAGCCCTGCGGAAGCGAGTTTCCGTTGCTGTTTTTGGCGGTATGAAGTTTGGTTGTATTTGTGTTTATCATGGAGCGCACGCTACACCACCCCCGCTCCCCTTCCTTCCGGCGATAGATTCCGTAGATAGCTAAAGGCAGATATTGGCCCCTCGGGCGTCACCCCCGTTAAAATGGGCAAATTGCCGCTGATGCAGGACAACTAACGGCGAACACCATCCTCGCTCTTCTCTGGGAGTGAGGCGCTCTGAAACTCACCCCGTGGCCGGAAATACACACATTAAGACGAACATTGTCACCGTAAAAACAATTCCTAGTACCCACCGGCTTAGCTTCGCCTCTCGCTCATATATCACGTCCAAAATTGTACGGAATCTATCGACGGAAACCTTATTAACTCTCCTATGTCACTATCCTGGTCCAACACCGGTCCAAATCAAATCAAATGAGACCGGGAAGATACTCGATACCAGGAGGAATGTATGAGTTCATTAAGTATGGGACCGAAGAATGACATCGGAGCATTTCAGCAAGCGTGGCATGACTTCAATGCTAACTTTAATCCTTTCAGCAAGGAATTCAGGCAGCGAATAATAGATAACAACGAGGCAGAAAAAAAGGCTTTGGCCAGAGCCGGAGCGGATGCTGAAGATGACAAGCTAGTAGTCATGGATCAAAAGGCACAAAAATATTCGGACGAAATCGCCAAAAACGAAGCCAGAAAGGAGTCGATTCTGGACCAAATGATCGAAGCCAGGGAAAAAGGCGACACCGCTCAACTCGTCGCGCTTCAGAACAAGTACTTGAAGCTAGAGATACGGGGAGCAGCATTGAGTGCAGGACATGAGACCCTTACGCTCAAAGTTGCTGAGGTTGAAAGCGATAAGATTATAGAAGACACCGTTGTTCTCGTGGCTGAGTTAGAGGACGCTTCCGCGACTAAACACGCAGCGACCGATCCCGACCAGCTGCAATCAACAATTTCCGAAGGCGCAAAAAATAGGGGGAAAATGCGCTCGACTTTTACGGGAATCCTTGAGGGCATTCAGGGCAAACAACGAGGGCAAACTGATGACGTTATAGGACAGCCATTGGGATCCTCCATCAAGCCCGAAATGGACAAGGTGTTACGTCAGCACCAGGAAAAGCGCAAAAAAGAGGCGGAGCAAAAGGCTTTAACAGCAGCGGAAACTGCGAGAAGCCAAATGGATGGGATCGATCTACTAAACTATACGTCCGACCAATACAGGGTCCCAGCACGATCGTAGTTCAACGTAGAAGCCCGAGCACGCTCGGGCCTAATTATACAGGAGATTCGAATATGATGACCGCAAGTCCAATTCCAGATGACAAAACTATCGGATATCACTTCCAAGAGGGCAAGAAGAGCTTCGATAAAGGCCAATATGCCTCGGCGGAGAGCAGCTTTGAACACACAAAGCGACTCCTGAGATGTCGCCTCCAGGCACCTCTCGACCCGGAACAACGGGAGAAAACCAAACAAGCTGTTGTAAATATGGATGGGTGGATAGACGCGTGCCGCAAGGGGACGCCGATGCCCGCCTTACCCGCGATGCCCCAGAAAATGGCGCTACATTCGACAGGCGATTCTACCACATCTCACCCGTCACCAGGCGTCCAGGGTGGCATAGCATCTCCCCTCATGTCTGGTCCGGGGCTCACTCGCGAGCAAGCATTGGTGGAGTTCACTCGACAGATGGACGATCTGATTGGATTGAAAGAGTTCAAGCAAGAGCTCCGCACATTCATGAACGTGATCGCTATGAAGATGCTTTTAGGTGGCACAAAGCCGTCATGCCACCTCGTACTAACTGGCAATCCGGGAACAGGCAAGACAACAGTAGCTAAACTTCTCGGCGATTACCTGTATGGAATTGGGTACCTCGCGAAAGGGCACATGGTTGAGGGGGATGAGGCGAAGCTTTGTGGTACCCATGTCGGAGAGGCACAGGTCAACACCGCACAGGCATTCGATCAAGCTCGTGGCGGAGTTCTCTTCATCGACGAAGCATATACCCTCGCCCGCGGTGGCGACAACTCCTTCGGTCAAAAGGTTATCGACGTGATGACGCATCGACTAGATCAAGACCGGGGCGAGATGATCGTGATCGCTGCCGGCTACGAGAAGGAGATGCAGGAGTTCCTTGAAAAGAATCCCGGCTTGAAGGGGAAGTTTACCAGAACTATTAACTTTCCCGACTATAGCGCCGCAGAGCTGGTTGCCATTTCACGAAGATTTTTGGGGCAGAACCGAGTTACAGCTGAGCCTGAATTCTTCGCAAAAGCACACGTTCTCTGCTCATTAAAGACCATGTTCCCAAACCGGCTGAATGCAAATGCACGTTTCGTGCGGGAAGGGATCGTTGAGCAGAGCTTCGGGCCGATGGCCGATCGAATAATGCCGACTAACCCTTCATCCACTGATGATAGCTGGAAGGTTGTACATGCAAACGATCTACTCTTTGACAAGCTGACCGGAATTCCCTGGTCACATGTCGATCCCGATCAGCTCCAATGGGAGCTTAAGCGCGAGAACGGCGACGTCATCCAAATGGATGCTGACACTGTAGGTCAGTACTTCGCCAACATGACGGACCACCGCGTGTTAGACGAGGGTCAACCAGAGCTTACTCCCGCAAGTAAGCAGTACCTGGCTGACCTGGTAGGAACAGTGAACTAACTCTCCTCCTTGTGCCGTATCCCCGAAGGGGGACGGCACAAAGGGGGCCGAAGCCTTACCAGAGCGTTTAATCATCGACACCCTATTAACATAATAATGAGAGAGAACCCATGAACCCAATAACAACCCATAAAGAGACCGAAACCAACCCTGTATGCAATACATGCCCCGAGGCATCAGCACCATCTCATGGTGCCACATCTCTTCGCGAAGCTGCACTGCAAGAGGGGATGCGAGAACTGGAATCCGTGGTGGGCCTGAGAAACGTGAAGGAGCAGCTCCGCGAGTTAGTGAATGTCGGCCTAGTGGCGCAACAGCTTAGCAGAACACCTGACGAAACCGGCAACATTATTCTGACCGGAGACAACGACTCTGAAAATGCCGCCATAGCACGTATTGTTGGAAAGTTGCTCTACGGCGCGGGATATTTGCAAAACAGTATCATTACTGCGATCTCTTCATGCGAACTGGAGGAGCATTTTATCGGTGAGTTAGAGGGTAAAATCAGCCAAGCGCTGGAACAAGCTGCTGGAGGCATGCTGTTCATCGATGATATATCAGCCCTACGAACGCACGATCGAGTTCAGCTTGGTAGAGCTCTTAATCGCCTCGAACAGGAGAATGGAGGCAGGGTTGTTATCATGCTGGCGGGATCTCAGGACGGAATCGAAGCTCTTTTCACCGAGAGCCAGGGCCTCTCTACGCAGTTCTTTCGGCATATACAAATGCCTGATTATACCCCTCCAGAAATGACAATAACATCGAAGCAACTGCTTGAGAGTCAGAATTTCGATGTTTCTGCTGAGTTCTACACGCGAGCGCTGGTGCTTACATCAATCATGGCACTTGAGCAGGACTCCTCACGCTGGAACCGACCATTTGTTCGAAACGAAATCGTACAGGGTAGCATTCAGCAGTTGGCGAGCCGAGTGATGCAAAGCGAACAGCCGCTGACTGATGATGCGCTCCG
>JBIIYC010000229.1:0-3707 GCA_044347025.1 Bdellovibrionota bacterium | reverse complement strand
GGTGTCAGCGAGCAGATTTGGAAACGCCTGAATGCCCCTGGCAGGAAGCACCGCGCCCCCGAAGGTAAAGATGCGAAGATAGAAGCGCGCCAGGCCAGCATCGGTCGTGAGCGTTGGATCTAAAAGTACGCCCCGCAGAAATGGCCGCAGGAACGCCGTCTTGAACAGCTCAGAAAATCCCGCGCGATCGATAGCATCGGCCGTCGATCGCCCCTCCGTGCGCAGCGTTCTGCCCGATGTAATTCCCATAAAGCGCGCGAGACGGAATAGGTCGGTGGTGGAAACTACCGACGACCGCAGAGTTCGAAGGAGTGAGAGTGGTTGTTCTCGCGGATCGAGCAGGTCTACCTGCTCGTCGGCGATTCTCATCCGAGCGCCCGACCAAAAGGGTTTCGGATCGAGCGAAGCAAGTGGCGGAAGCGATGCGAACTCCGGATAGGCACTCAGCAGCACTTGGAAGCCGTGGTCAAGGAGGCACCCGTCCTGAGCGGTGGTCCGCATTCGCCCCCCCACGTCAGCGCTGGCCTCAATCACCAGGGCGGAAAGGCCGGCACGAGTAACTTCAAGCGCGGCTCTAAGCCCCGTCAACCCTGCCCCAATAATGACGATATCAGCGTCGTTCATGCTCGTTAGTATACCGTAGCCGCAGGAGTGTGCGGCCCGGTAAAGCTTAGCTCTTATCGCCGCCTGACGCACGTCACCAAGGTATTGGACCTGGGTACCCCGGGCGGGGTGGCTCAGGCCCAGGTTTTTGGTATCATCATTCCCATGCAAGATGTATCAGCTCGGTTTCGAGGTACCCAACAGCTCTTGGGAGAGGATGCGTTCGCCCGTGTAGCGAGGGCGTCCGTGTGCATAGTCGGGCTCGGCGGCGTGGGCTCGTGGTGTGTCGAGGCTTTGGCGCGCAGCGGAGTAGGGGCACTGACCCTAGTTGACCTCGACGAGGTGTGCGAAACGAACATTAACCGTCAGGTACATGCGCTCTCCACAACTGTGGGCCGATCGAAGGCTGAGCTTCTTGGTGAGCGGGTAGCCCTGATTAATCCTGAGTGCACCATTACCGTCGTTAAGAAATTCTTCTCAGCTGCAACGGCAGAATCGATCCTGATGAATTCTTTTGATCTTGTTATCGATACGATCGATCGAAATGAGAACAAAACGCTTCTTCTGGCCGAATGCGTCGCGCGTGGGATCCCGGCTATAACCGTCGGAGCTGGCGGCAATAGGCGAGACGCGACGAGTGCAACCGTCGTTGACTTGGCCAAGACGATCCACGATCCGCTTCTTCAGATAGTTCGCAAGCAGCTACGACAGCAGTACGGTTTCCCAAATGGGGAGCGCTCAAAGTTTCATATTCCATGCGTGTACGCACCTCTGCAGCGCGGTCCCAGAGTTCAAGAGGCTCCGGGCGAGGCGTGTGCCGCTGATGTTCGTGGCAGAAAGAGTTGTAATGATGGCTTGGGAAGCGCCGTGTACGTTACGGGGATTCTCGGATTTATGGCGGCAGCGGAGGCCGTGCGGATCCTCGGAGAGGAGCTGCCGGCGGTCCCGTATCCCTGGGTGGCAAAACGAGCTGCCGCGCTCGCGGTTGAGCCGTCGTCCTAGAAAAGGGTGTGATGGCTGCCCATGGTGTAACTGCAGTCTCAAACAGGGGGGTGAATCACCATCCTGCCAACGTCATAGATACACACGAGTTTCGCCGGGGTTACTGTCGCTCACGCGAAATGCGCGGATAGAAGGAATTCGCTTGAGAAGAGCATGCGTGGCGGTTTGAAGCCTTCCGCTACCTAGTCCGTGTACGATCGTCACCTGGTCCATGCCAGCCATAATCACCTCACTGAGCCACGTCTCAAGTTTCCGGGTAGCATCGTCAACGCTCAATCCGTGGAGGTCGAGGGAATCGGAGGGTTTTGGTGTTCGCCCTCTCAGGTGTGCTGAGATCGGGTCCTTGTGCGGCGGAGCTTCACTACTCGGTGAAAGTTCACCCTCCTTGCACACGATCGTTATCGATGAAATCGCGATTCGATAGCTTTCGTTTGCAAGCAGCGCAACAACCACACCGGAGCGTCGTAGCTTGGTGACGAAGACAAAATCCCCCTCCCTGAACCGGCGCGCGCTCATTGCTGGTACGATTAGTCGCTCACGCGTACGAGGTGGTAGTTCTTCTTACCACTCCGGATAACGAGAAAGCCGCGTTCGAGTAGCCTCGTGTCCCTCACTGGAGTGGTTTCTCCGGCGAGGCGCTCTCCGTCGATGTATATACCGCCACCCTGCACGAGCCGTCGTGCCTCACCCTTGGACTTCGCCACGGTTGTTGCGAGAAGAGTAAGCATGTCGATACCCAGTGTCTCGTCGCGTGAAAGGGTTGACGATGGAGCGTCGGAGAAGATGTCGAGGATCTGTTGATCCGAGAGCCCCTCAAGTGAACCGCCGAAAAGAACCTCCGCGCATCGCTTGGCGTCCGCAGTAGCCTCCGAGCCGTGGACAAGCGTGCAGAGATAGTCAGCGAGAAAACGCTGCGCTTCACGCTTTTCCGGGTGAGACGTCGCGGTTTCTTCGATTTCAGCGATTCTCTCCTTCGACTCAAAGGTAAATACCTTGATGAGGCGAATGACGTCGGCGTCCGGAACGTTGAGCCAGAACTGATGGAACTTATACGGACTTGTTAACTGCGGATCGAGCCAGACAGCGTTTCCAGCGCTCTTGCCAAACTTCTTGCCGTCTGAGTTTGTAATCAGGGGCACCGAGAACGCGTATGCATCGCCCTGCAGCTTGCGCCGAATCAGTTCAAGGCCCGCAGTGATATTGCCCCACTGGTCGGAGCCGCCGAATTGTAACCGGCACTTGCTGCTCTGGTAGAGGTGGAGGAAGTCGAACGCCTGCAGGAGCATGTAGCTAAACTCGGTGTACGAGATGCCATCGCCGGATAGTCTCGTCTTCACCGAGTCTTTCGCGAGCATGTAGTTCACCGTGAAATGCTTGCCAACATCGCGAAGAAAGCCAAGAAGGGGGACGTCTTTCGTCCACTCGATGTTGTTGACGATCGTTGGCATCGTGGTAAGGCCGGCGTTTCGCCAGAGCCGCTGCGCTTGAGCCTCTTGTAGCTCCACGTTCTTGGCAACCTGCTCAAGTGGGAGGAGGTTGCGCTCTGCGCTTCGCCCACCTGGATCACCGATCATCCCGGTTGCTCCACCAAAGAGGAGGATGGGCTTAAGACCCATCTTCGTGAGGTGCACTGCTACGATGAGCATCACAAGGTTTCCGACCTGCAGGGATGGGGCTGTTGGATCGAACCCAACATAGAAGGAGTCGCCTGGTTGCACCTTCGAAAAAAGCTCAGGATCTGATGTGTCTTGCAAGAGACCCCGCCACGAAAATTCATCGTGACTAGTCACCGGGTTGTTGTTGTCGTTATGCATGAATGTTCCCCCAAAGGGCCGTTTCCGCGAGCAATTTTCTCTGTCATCCCCTTGGTGGGGATGCTCTATCTTGGTGAGGAGGCAGCTTTTCTACCCCGCGTTGCTCCGCAAATCCGCCCCTACCGGGGGCGTACGTCACCGTTACGGTAGTTGTTGAGTAAATACAAGGCTCGTAATCGGTTCATACGACACCAGATCTCAACTTTTACCTCGATCGCTTCTTTTGATAGCATAACCCCGCACCGTTTAACACAGGCATCCGCTATGAAGCCCCGAATTCCGATTGCT
>JBIIYC010000073.1:0-12508 GCA_044347025.1 Bdellovibrionota bacterium | reverse complement strand
GTGCCGAGATCAGTACTATCTTGGCGTATGCGGGGTCTTTAGAACAAGCAGCCGCGAACCTGATTACTCAGATCTGCAAAGGATTGCAGTGTGATACTGGTGCACTGTGGACACTCTATGAATCGAGCAATTCGCCAAACCTGCGCGCCAGCACCGGCCTTAAGCGGGAAAGCTACGAGCTGGCATGGGAAGCTATTAAGACATCCCAACCACTATGGATTGATCTGACTAGCACCCCTGCTCCGACATTTATCAGCGCACTAGCTGAGGAGGGATATGCTACCGCTGTCGCGTTCCCAATTCTCGCACGTGAAAACGCCAAGGGCGCACTTTGCTTTGCATCTCGCCAACCCCTCGCATGCCATCCGGAGATAATGCAATGGCTCTCGTCGCTGCGCCTTCAGATCGGACAACTCGCCGAACAAAAGCAAGCAGAGAACCGCCGCCAGGCGATTATCGAGGGGGCCTTCGATTCAATCATCTCGTTTGACTCCCGAGGCACAATACTGGACGCTAACGAGGCTGCCGAGCAGATGTTTCGATGTTCGCGAATTGAGATGCGCAAAGCCACCGTCGATACGCTGATTGAATCGCCGGATCTCCTCTTGATGCTTCATCAGTCGGAACCGACACAATTCGGCACAAATAGGGTTGTAGCGGGTTCCATTCGCTCGCTGGATGGCGAAGCAAACGCGGTTGAACTAACCGTAAACAGCATCTCGCTTGAGGGAGAGACCCTATTTACCGCATTTATCAGAAACACATCTTCTCTGCGCAACGACTTCGGAATCCGAGGCGAAATACTCCATAACCTTACCGAGGGCGTTTGCGTAACGGACGAGCACGGCACAATTATTTTCTGTAACCGAGGCCAGGAGCAAATGTTGCACTACGAGGCAGGAGAACTGATCGGCGCAAACATTACATCACTCTTCGCGACTCCTCATGAAACACTCCCAGCACTCATTCGTGCCCCCAGTTATGAACCTTTAGGCACAGAGCATTTCAGCGGTGAACTTTCAGCACGATGCAAAGACGGATCTATCATCACGACGTTCACGCAAGTTTCACTGATTACTTTCCTTGAACGACGATATCTACTCTGTGTGCAGGATGACATTACTGATACGAAGCGGTGGCAATCAGCGCTGATCGAGAGCGAGCATCGGTTTCGTACTATGGCTAACAGCTTACCGGTGTTGATATGGACTGCGGATCATACGAAGTGCATGACATGGGCGAATAGCTCTCTGCTTGACTTTGCAGGGGTTTCGCTTGAACAGAAGCTTGGAACAGCTTTCATCGAGCGGATTCATCCTGACGATCGCGAAATGTATGTACACAGAACCAGAGCGTCTCTTCGAGACGACCGGGAATTGCAGGTCGAATACCGGCTGCGCCGGTTTGACGGAAATTATCGCTGGATCTGGGAGCATGGGATCCCGCTGTACGAAGCTGAGCACACCCTGACGGGCTATATCGGGGCAGGTATCGATATTACCGATCGAAAAGAGGCAGAACAGGCTCGCTCCAGGCTTCTCGAGGCGGAGCGTGCCGCTCGAACCCAGATTGAGCGGGCAAGTCAGATTAAAGATGAGTTCCTCGCTACCCTATCACACGAGCTGCGCACCCCTCTCAACGCTATTCTTGGGTGGTCGCACCTTATTCGCCGCGATGCACTTGATCCTCAACGGCTGGCCCTCGGAATAGAGATCATCGAGAAGAACGCCAGGGCACAGGCCAAAATGATTGAAGATCTGCTCGACATGAGTCGAATTATCTCTGGGAAGGTACGGAGTGAACCGAAGCCCACAGAGGTATATCAAGCGCTGATCTCCGCCATTGAGTCAGTTACACCGACAGCCTCCGCAAAGGGACTTGAAATACAAGTGCACTCGGATACCGATCTGGGAACAGTCCAGGCGGATCCGCACCGTCTTCAACAGATCCTGCTCAATCTGCTTTCAAATGCGGTGCGCTTTTCAAAGCAGGGAGGAGTAATCGACGTGACGGCAACGGTCAGCGACGATGCCGTAGCGATTGCGGTGCAAGACCACGGAGAAGGTATCCGACCTGAATTTCTCCCTCACGTATTCGATCGCTTTCGGCAAGCCGATTCATCAACAACACGAAAGCACAGCGGGCTCGGTCTCGGCCTGGCAATTGTAAAGCATCTGGTAGCTCTCCACGGCGGACACGTCGAAGCCGAGAGCGCAGGTGCGGGATGTGGAGCTACCTTTACCGTAACGCTTCCTCTCATCCTCGATCGCTCCGAACCGCTGGGTCCCAGTTCCCTATTAGCACCGCTCCCCGCTGTACAAGCGCCGTCTACCCATCACGCCTTGGACGGAATTAGGGTGCTAGCAGTAGATGACGAGCCCGACGCTCGTAATCTGTTAAAGGTAATTCTCGAAGAGGAGGGAGCTTCGGTAACCACTGCCAGCTCCTGCCAGGGTGCGCTTGATGCGGTCGAGGAGTGCCTACCGGACCTGATTGTCAGTGATATCGGGATGCCGGGCGAAGATGGGTATCAATTCATACGCAAGCTCCGCGCCAGGGAACCGGAACATGGGGGCTCAGTTCCAGCGATTGCGCTCACCGCCTTTGCGCGACCAGAGGACCGAGACTGCTCTCTTGCCGCTGGCTTTCAGGCACACATGGCAAAGCCTGTCGAGCCTTCTGCCTTGGTACAAACTGTTGTGCAGATGCTTCCGGGGTAACCGCGAACTCGGCTGGCCCGCCCCCGCACTAGCATCTGTGATGACTATTCGGACACAGCGGATCGTGCAACACTTTTCACGATATGGTTGCTGACTCACTCCTTTTCTCGTCCTTCGCCATCCTCATACCCATTTTTCATTTCCTGGGAATCGCCTCAGCCCTTGAAGCGCTCTACTACTCACGTAGCCCCCAGGGCGCCATCGCCTGGGGTCTGTTTCTGACCATGTTTCCCTACGCAGGCCTACCGATCTATTGGATATTTGGCCGGTCTAAGTTTAGGGGGTATCAGGCGCGGATCGAGCGAGTGGCGAAGCACCGACTCAAAGGGATTGATTGGTATCGAAACCATGCAATGGTCCATGGAGTGGTCCCTGATGACACAGAGCCGGGAAGAGCCGAAGGATTCGCGAAAGTTTGCGACGCTCCATTTCTACGTGGCAATCAGGTCGAGATTCTCGTCGATGGAGATGCAACGTTTCACGCTATCTTTGATGCTATCGAATCCGCTCAGTCGTTTATCGCCGTTGAGTTCTTTATCATAAAGGACGACGAACTTGGAACGGAGTTCAAGAACCGACTCAAGCGGGCAGTAGCGCGTGGCGTATCGGTGTATGTTTTATATGATGAGGTGGGAAGTCATGATCTGCCCTCATCATACATAACCGACCTACGATCGGCTGGGGTCCAGATCTCTCGCTTTGGCACTCGCCGGGGAATTCTTAACTTCTTCCAGTTAAACTTCCGGAATCATCGAAAGATTGTGGTGGTCGATGGAACGCTTGCCTTTCTCGGCGGACTCAACGTTGGCGACGAGTACATGGGGCGAGACGCAACATTCGGCCACTGGCGCGATACCCATATTCGCATCTCCGGCCCTACTGTTGTGCAAGCACTCGGGGTCTTCATCGCGGATTGGGTCTGGGCCACCGGTGACGTGCCGGGGATTCAAATGCAATCTCACACCCCAACCGGCGACACACCCGCTATGATATTTGGTAACGGCCCCGCTGACGAACAGGACCGATGCGTTCTCTTCTTTCTTCACTGCATTTCGTCGGCACGTTCACGGGTGTGGATCTCAAGCCCTTACTTTGTCCCAGACGAAGCGCTCCTAAGCGCTCTGCGGCTCGCAGCGCTTCGTGGTATCGACGTCCGTATTATCATTCCAGCCAAGCGCGACCATACTCTTGTATGGCTTGCATCGTTCTTCTATGTGCCAGCTGTTACGCAGTATGGAGTACGGGTGTACCGTTATACAGATGGATTTCTGCACCAAAAAGCCGTGGTGGTGGACGATGCTATCTGTGCTGTAGGTAGCACAAACTTTGATAACCGTTCGTTTAGGCTTAACTTTGAAGCAAGCTGCATTATCGCCGATTCGAAGGTGACCAATCATCTCGCGTCAATCCTGGAAAAAGACATGCAGAACGCACGCTTAATTTCAGACGAAGATGCCCGACGACTCCCCCTGTGGAAGGATATTGGAGCGAAGTTTGCGAGGCTTTTTGCGCCCATCTTGTAAGCAGCAGACGAAACAAGATCCGCTAACCCGATAGACTGTCGAGATATATCAGAGTGCAGCGTGACGCGTTCACACAGATGAACGCACTCGAAACCTACCAGCCCGCGAACGCTTACTACTCCTCCGAGCAACCATCAGGCGCCGTCTTTCCTGAAAATCGGTCGACCACCCAGGGTACATACAGGGGCTGAGCTACTCCGGGGGTGCTGAAGTGTGTCTGTTCGCCAGGTAACTGCACACGCGCAACGTTTCCACGCTGGGCGCACACTCGCTCCCTATAGAGCTTGCCCATAATTGGGGGAACCGTGGCATCCTTGGTTCCCCAGTATATTACAACGGGTGCTACTGGCTTCGCCGCGGTACCGGCCCCGGCAAGGATAGCATCGGTCCACGCCTTGGCATTAGTCGCCCCTTTCTTCATAAGGGACATGAAATTATCGCTGTAGGCATACCGCAACGTATCAGCGGCCGCATGCATACATTTATTGGATATAACGTCATTCACTACCCGCACCCCTTCGTCTGTAAAGAGATCCGACAGATGGAGCTCTTCTGAGAAAGCGGCTTGCGTTGCCCATAGATTCATCGCGAGGTGTGTAAAGTCGAATACATTTTGAGAGAACGTTTCCGTTATACCCTCAAGAATAGTTTCGGCCGTTGCCTCACTTACTCTCTCATCGTGTACTACGGTAGAAACATCCGGTGGCGCCATAGCGACGAACCCTACCATTTCGACACCATCAAAAGCGGTCCCCTTCTGATTGATGTAGTCACCTGAGCTTGCCGCCGCCAAAGTCGCTCCACCTCCCTGCGACCAGCCGTGTATGAGCGCTTTTCTGCTCGCGCCAACTTCCCGCAGGCTACCGGCAGCCCGGATGGCATTAATGGCATCGCGCCCCTGAGTAGCCGCAATGGCGTACTGGTGGACACCTCCTCCACCCAACCCTTGATAGTCAGATGCGACTACGACGTACCCTTCCTTGATGAACTCATTCAAAGCAGGGATGCCATAGTCTGTCCAAGAATTGCCACCCACTAGGAAGTATTGATTGAGCGGCACGGCAGGGTTAGTAACCTGCGAGGGGCCGCAGTTCTGAGCTGCACCCGTTGTACCATGGGCCCACGATACGACCGGCCGGCCATCCTTTGGAGCCTTGCCGATGGGCGCAACTAGTAGCCCGGTGGATATGACTTTGCGGTCATGAAGGTCTGAGGAGATGTACGCTATACGCCATGCCTGCGCCCCTGCAATCGGGGTCGAAATCTTCTCCCTTTTAATAACTGTGCCAAGCCGTCCCTCTGGCTTCATTTGTGCCACAGCCTCATAAAAAGGGGGGACATAAACCTCAGCGAATGCCGATGACGATATACCGACGAAGGTTAGGGCAATTACAACGGCTCTACGAATAACATTCCTGGCTGACATATTCCCCATCCTGTGTTCAATCAAACGTACTGCCATGCTGCGACCATGCATCACTGCAATCACTACTCCCATGCGCGAGCATTAGCGCACTCGATGAATTCTCGATAGAGGATTCCTAGAAGGAGCCTCACACATCTCCTCTGCTAGGAGAAGCGGGATGAGGACTCGACTGCCCCGCAATAATATGGGGAAGGACGATCGTTCGGGGGCAACAGGCGAATTTTCGGGGCAACAAAGCCTGTCATTGGCGAGAGTAGTAGCTGCGCTTCCTGCACTATCCGGGCTAGGGTCAAGAGGCCGTGTGGTCCACTTATGTGGATCCTTTGCGTTTTTGAATCCGCGCAAGGGTCGCCTCAAATGCGATAAAGGCTTTCTGGTAGTCCTGTAATGCCTCAATCTCTCGAGTTTCAGCATCAGCAGCATTTTGCTCTCTGAGGTTCACAAAAATGAGGTTACTATCCCCTAACTCAAAACGTTTCAGTTCACCCTGAGCTAGCTCTTGCGCTGCAGACACCTCTTTCGCGACTACGTCAACCCGAGCTTTCGCTATCTCAAGGGCGTTTAAGGCGTCCTGCACATCCGTTCGAATTCGCTCCTTGAGGAAGGTCTCCGTGAATGCGAGCTTCCGCTGTCGCGCCTCGTAATAATCTATCTTTCCGCGCTGAGTACGTGTCGCAAGAGGAATCTCGATTCGAAGCCCTGCTTTAAGCTCCGGATCCTCAAGAAGTGGATTTCCTGTGCCAAAGTCGTTCGCCGAGAACACCCGCAGATCTAGCTTCGGTAGAATCTGATTCCGAGCAAGTCGTAGCTCTATATCATTCTGCTCATGCTGTGCCTTCAAGTTCTTAAACTCAGGGCGAGCTTCGGTCGCCTCCTGGACTGGATGTTCAATTTTTCGCTCCGGCACAAAGAGTGGAAGTGGAATGCGACTCGGCGCCTCCAGAGACTCAACGGAACGAGGCTCGCCTTTTGCATCGCGATAGTACAACGAAAGGGCATATTCGGTAGCCTTAACCATTCGCTCTGCTGCAAGCAATTGAGCTCGCCGCTGCAATACAGCACGCTGATTATCGACTCGATCGAACTCGGGCAGGTCTCCCTTGGCGACGCGCTCAGCAATTTGTCGATCTCGCTCTTCAGCAACAGCTAGCAGTCGACGATAGACCTTCACCTTGTTTCGCGCCGCGGTCCAATCCCAGTAGGTCAAGCCTGCGGCACGTGCATATTCAATCCTTCTCTGCTCAATAAGGGAGTCAGCAACCGTTTGTCCGGAAACCGATTTACCTATATTGGCTCGACGACGATCTATCGGGCCGTCCCGCAAGAGCGGAATCTCGACTCCCATCCCCGCCTCTCCCCCAGAGTTGGTTTGGAGGTAGTTATCATAAATCGGAAACGTTCCATCCCCGATACGATAGCCGGCTACGAGCTTACTGCCGTAGAGCTCTAATGGCTGCTCGACATACATTGAGCCGTAGTTTCCATTATACCCACCAGCGACATTTGAGAACGCATCACCTTTAATGTTCGGGTCAAATGCACCCTGTGCGGAGAGGAGCTCCGCATCGGCAGCCACCCGCTCCTGTCGTTCCCCTTGAATCGCCGGATGGTGTTCCAGCGTCGCGGATATCACCGCGTCAAGCTCCAGCGTATCAGCATTAGCGGCGGCCAGCTTGGATGCCTTCGGGCTAGGGGTTGGCTGAGCATTGCAACCGCGCGGGTTCACCCCATACGTGGCGATAAGCACTCCGATGAGGGCGAGCGCCTGAACAATCGAGCCGATCACTTCTTTACTCCTTCCCCAGCATCAATCCCACCAACCGTCAGCCGCGCGGGCTGCTTTAGTGTCGGTGGGAATCCATTGAACTGCCGCCACAACTCCCATCCCAAGCGAACCGTGTCCAGTAGTACCCATCCAATCACACGGACTCCCTGTCGCAAATACAGTGCGTCCGGCCATTTCTCGCCTGGAGCAGGAAAGACAATAACTCGCACCCGACCATCAACTCCTGCGCCAGGATCGATAACACCAATTACACCTCCGAAGCTGCCGATAGCTACCGATGGCCATCCTGCGAATTGGACCGCGGGCCACCCCTCGAATTGGAGGCGCACTTGTCGACCAACCGAAAGGAGTGGAGCATCGTTACCACTAACACTGAGCTCGACGGCTCGATTAGCCGTCTCAGGCACGATCATCGCAAGCTCTTGGCCAGCTTTAACCATCACCCCACCCTGAGGCGCAAAAATGCGTTGGACGACTCCATCGCGGGGAGCAACAATCGACTGCGAAGCCTGGCGGGCCAACCGCGTCTCGATCTTCGCGAGATCGGCGGAAGCAGTCGATAGTTCGGAAAGGTATTTCGCGTATTCAAGTTCAGCCAACTCGGCAGCTCTCTGTGAGCTGAGACCAGACCCAACAAGCGTTCGCTGTCGATCCAGGTTCTTCCGCGATGTATCGACAGCATTCTGAGCTGCATCGAGCTTTAACTGACTTGCCGCCCGCTCCCTCTCAAGTCGGGAAATGATATCAGGGTCAATGTCCGCTACATCCACGATATTCTGCCCCTTCCGTACCCGAGTACCTTCTAGGACGAACCACTCCTTTATGACCCCGTCCACAGGTGCAGTGAGGTTCTGAGGCCTCTCGTCCGGTGAATACGCAATTACAGTACCAACACCGCGAACGTTCTGAGTCCAAGGTGCAACGATCGTTGCTATTAGTCCGATTATCATGGCCCCGATGACCAGTCCCGCCCCCCACCTAAAGCTCGCACGAGAGCGGACATATTGCGGCGAATTCAAGCTTACACGACTCTCCTCTAACAACTCATCGAGAGTCTGAAAGCCGTCTTCGACGTCTACTTTTGGGAGCTGTTCTTTCCGGCTCGCGGTCATATGCACACCTCCTGACTTGTTGCCGGAGTCAG
Organism: Bdellovibrionota bacterium; assembly: GCA_044347025.1. Taxonomy (GTDB): domain Bacteria; phylum Bdellovibrionota_C; class UBA2361; order UBA2361; family OMII01; genus OMII01. Next base: position 3,909 of record JBIIYC010000073.1, on the reverse strand, counting down.
CTTGCCTTCGGCAAGATGGAACGCCTTTTCAAAATGCTGCATCACGGTTGTCTCGTGGGTCAACACCAAGAGTGACCACGACGCGTTCGGATCCACCAGCCGACTCAAAACCGGCGCGAGCTGCTTCTCGTCTATACCATCAAGCATCCCATCGATAATAAGGAGGCGTGGGTCCTGTAAAATCGCTCGCGCTAAGACCAGTCGCGCAGCCTGACCTCGCGACAGAGGCGACGCCTGCCCTTTCAACGTAGTCTGCAACCCATCTGGAAGCTCATAGAGGTCATCGAGCAAACCGACCATCTCAAGAACCTCGCGGACTCGGCTGAGTGGAATCGTCTCCTGCCCTAAGCGTAGATTATCCTCAATCGTGCCGTGAAATAAATCTAGGTCGCGAACGAGGGCTACTTCACTACGGAGTTCAAGGGGATGAACCTCCCTAACATCGTGGCCATCAATAGCCACTCTGCCCGAGTGTGGCTGGACGATACGGTATATGCAATTCGCTAAGGTGCTCTTACCGGAGCCATTTTGCCCGATGATGGCGACTTTCTCTCCTGGCTTAACTGCGAGCGACACTCCGTCAAGCACTGGGAGCGAATCCCCATGCCTCCGAACCACCAGATTGACGATATCGAGCTGAGCGGGCTCAGACTCCGGGGAGAAGAATGAACCGGTCAGCTTCTCGTGCGGAACATCGAACAACGCATCAAGCTTGGCAACCGAAGCACAGAGCTCGTAGAAGGCATCGAGGTACTTACCTAATTTAGAAACACCCGCAAGCACCATGCCTACTACCAATTCTGCCGCAACGAGTTGCCCCAGAGTCAGCTGCTGCTTAATCACCAACCACCCTCCGAGCCCGAGCAGCAAAGAGCTAGCCAGGACCTGTATACCGACCGCGCCCACAACCTGCCTCATTACCACTCGAAAATGAGCCGCGCGCCAGGTCAGGTAATCTGACACGAGTTGATCCGCTCGTTCCAGTGCGAAGGCATCCCCACGATCCGACTTAAACAGAATCGGAACCCGCGCCATATCTTGCAACCAGGTGGCTACGCCGTACTTTGCATCGGATTCGCCAATCGCCGTACGAATCGCCCCCTTGCCAAGCGGGAAAACGAGGAGCGTAAGCGCACATGCAAGCAAAACTGAAAAGACAAGAAAGACGGGGTGATAAAACGACACCAACACGAGCCCGACGGCGATCTGGAAAAACACCGCGATTCCGTCCAGCAAAAGGTTAGAGATCCCCTTTTGAGCCGAGAATACCTCTAAAAATCTCAAGACGTACTCCGGACCAAACTTGCTCTGGAACTGCTTAAAAGCAACATGCGCTATCCGGGCTGACAGTGAGAGCGAGAGCCGAACAACGAGTCGTCGCTGCAACATCTCGACCGCGATCATCTGCATAATCCGCAAACAACCGGAAAAGAGGAGCACTCCGCCAACCAAGCAGGTAACAACTACCAGTGGCTGTAACACCACCCCGAACGCGACGGAGTTCACAACGGACTGCACACCGACGGGGATAGCTAACGAGCAGACTCCTACACCAAGCGCATAGACAAGAACAACGGCGATGTCTCTTCCGTCCCCGTGCAGGAGCCGAAAAACTCCTAGACCGGCCACTAGTTCGCTTCGACGCCCTTCTATTTCAGAATTTCCAATTGCCACATCCAACTCCCGTCACTTTGGTCGCCACATGCGTTTCACTACACGCACAGCCCGAGCTACCTTATTAGACTGCGCACTCTGCAAATCAAGCAACTGAAACCCGTCGACCAGCCACTGCGCAAGCCACACCGACGTTAGCGAGTAGCGCACTGTTCGACCATCTCGACGAGCAAGCACAATTCCTTTCGCTCTCAGCTGTGCGAGATGCTGAGATAGGGTAGACTGCCGGATCTCTAGCTTTTCCGCCAGAGAGTGCACGTCTAGTTCTTTCGCTCCAAGCTCCTCTATGACTCGGATGCGCTGAGGGTGCGCGATAACAGAGAGAATGTCTGCGAGTTCCTGCGCAACTAACGCTTGTTGTGGCATCCAACGTCTCCAGGTTAAGGATCAACTACATATACATATATCTGTATATTTATATATTCCGCAATCACCATTGCGATGACGCAGTGTATACGCTACGCGCTCCGACGGGGCAGAAGGACAGCGACGAGGTATCAAGGACTTAGGGCCCCACCAGCGGCCTAGATCTGAACTAAGCTAAGGGCAACCACCTCCGGCGAGGACTCTGCTCGAACCGGAGTGCACCAGGCCGCAGAGTTCGGCCGAGCGTTCGACTAAGGCTACGGCGCGCCTTTGCTCGCCGATGTCGCAACGGAGTATTCGCGAGGTCGGGGCCGACTTTTTTCATTACATCCGCCTCGTTCCGTCAGAGCTCTCGCAACGTTCACGGTGGAGGCATTTCCCAACAGCCTATTAGGCTCGAACTAGGATAGTGATAGTTTTGGAAGCTGCCCGACCATCGCGACTTGCTTGCGCTACTACGACCAACTTCTTCGATCGAAGGCGTCGCATCCTCAGGGAGTGCGAGAATCTCCCTTTTTCATCGGTGATAAGCGAGATGGTCTTCGAATTAATCATCAGCAGAACAGGCTCACCCACGAGAGGCGCTGAACCGGACGAACGCAAAGACCCTTTGAGTGTCAGCGTCTTACGATCTCGACTGAGTCGACGCGCAAGCGTAATCGTTGCATTAGCCATATTCGGAGCGAGTCGCTGCTCGGATACGCATTTACCAACAACTGAAAGTTGGTCGTTAATTTGATTGACGCTAAATTGCGAGAAGTAGGTCTGCAGCCGCAAGCTTGGAAACATGATACCAGCGGGATCCGTTGTGTCATGAGACGCACCAAGACTGTGCCCAACCTCATGCGCAAAGGTTCGGATATTGAGGTCTCGATTGATATCCTGCGTTAGGCCATAGGCGCTAGACGAAGCCCAGCATACAGCGCCCACGTACGAGAGTCCGATCGTCGATCCATCAAGATCTTTCCCGGTGAAGAGGTGCTTGAGGTCAACATCATCATTAAATGTTGCCGCGGATATCCCCAAATTGGCGGCATTCTCAGGATTCTGGGCGAACGAGGCGAGGAGTCTGCTCGGATTTGTTGCTACGTAGGGAGATGCACCTGTGTATACATGCTGTTTCACGATACTAAACCTGATTCCCATCTGTCGCTCATACATCGCTTCCGCTGCGTTTATGATCGATGCAATCTCGACATTGCTGTTGGCACCATATCGAGCATACCACTCAGGGTCGGCATCGGTGCTGAGGGTTACCACCCGAAATGTTTCGACGCTTCGCACCCCAGTGGACCCTCTGTGCGCCGACGCTTTTGAAACTTCTTGCGTATCACGATGTGCAGCGCAATGCTTACCCAGCAGGGAGGACGACGGCTTATGGGCAACGTCGACGACAACCGAGTCACTATTGCCCAGCTTCCAGCGAAGCGAATAGGCGCGCTGCCTGCTACCACTTCGTCCATGTCTGACGCCAACGAACTGAACTGTCATCTGGTTGTCGATCACTGATGCGGCAGCTGGTAGCCTACGCTCAGCGCCGTGCAACCGATGAAACGAAATGTATCCTCGGAACAGAGCAGGCACCTTAGGATCTCTCTTACATTCACCCGAGGGGAGCACGAAGCAGGCTTCGGCACTTGGAAGCTTTCTCTTATTCAGCGTTACCGTAACTCTCCCCTGCCCCACGATTGGACCAACCGAGATACGAATCGGCTTGAAGCCATGTCCTTTTCTAGCCGGGGAGCGAACCGTCTGGATCACCTCACTCATATTCATGGTAGCTATTGCCGAGGTGGGCGTGGCGGCATTCGCGGGCCCCGCGGATCCTAGGAAAGATAGTAGTGCAATCAGAAGCACGGCTCGTCTCAT
>JBIIYC010000228.1:0-3754 GCA_044347025.1 Bdellovibrionota bacterium | reverse complement strand
GCGGAGCACCCATTCCAGAAAAGCGAGACACCCACGGCCCCTTCTGCTCTGAACGGTGCAGACTTAACGATCTCTCAAAATGGTTTGGTGAAAACTATCGAATTGCTGGTCCGCCCGCGACGAGAGCAACTGAACCCGAAGACCTCGACGACGAATAGCAGAGTAAAGAAGCTACAAACTGTGGCGGTCGTTTCCGACCGCCCTGCTAGCAGGGTGGCGAAAAAAGGTTCCGTAGTGAGCATTTTGAGAGTTTTGACGAAACAAGGCGGAGACTGCGAAAAAACCGGAGGCGTATCCTCTGAGATACGTTGAGGATTTTTTCGGCCGCTCCAACGAAGTTGCAGTCAAACTATCGAAATGCGCAACAGGAAGTCTTTTTTCACCACCCTGCTAGAGTTATGAATTGCGCCGAGACTTACTAACCGTCTGCAGAAGACTCACGCTTGCATTGAGGAGTCCAAGGCGAAGGTACTCAGGGTTAATGCCCAGTGCCTCGCAGGTATTTACAAAGGAGAAGACCGATTCATTGGTCTTCTCCATCACCCAGTTGTGAGCCTCGGCATATCGCTGCTTCTCAGCGGCGGACTCTGCTAATACGTAGCTAATGAACGATTGAACACCATCAAAGAGGAGCGCTGAAAGAAGTCCACGCTCTGGACCCGATGCGTATCCCGCACCGTTATCGAGAATGTCCTGGATAACCGATGTGGCGAAACCTTTATCAAAACCCGTGCTGATTTCGAACTCGCCGATTGTCATTGTGCCCTCCGTAACCGAAGGCAACATCGTAGGGGCCCACCATTGGGCTTCTCACTACATCCGTTGCCCCATATTAGTTCGGATGCCGCACGAGCCCGTTCGGTGCGCGGGTGGGTTAATAATCGCGGCGTGCATGTACTATCAAGGAGTTACGTCCAACTTCCCCAATTTTCCGGATCCACATGTTACGGGGGTTCTGTCTTTCACTCACCGGTGTAGCCCCGTAGCAGGCGGAGGCAGGCGGAAAGCAGAGCTGGAAGCTCCGAGGTCCTCCGTCACATGGAGTGGGCTTCTGTCTTTTACTGACGTTTTAACAGGGCTCTGCCCCTACGGAGGCTCGCCGCCTTTCGCTAGTGTTCCGGCAATACGTGTATATCAATCGCCAAGTCTCCGCTTTAGAAAGATCAAAGGAGTAGGAGAACCGCAATTTCGTCTCGGCAAAAAAGAACCTACCGAACGGGACAGGTCCGTCTCGGCCTTGCACGAGAGTTCGATCTGCGGCGATGGCGCGTACCAGGTCACTCGCGGTCGAGGATTCAAGGGATTCGATTCGGGCGTGGTAATTCGCCATATGCTCGCAAATCTGCTTATCCCCGTTATACCGCTCTTGTAGATATCTCCACTTTAATCGAATTCCCTCAACTGCTGATTCCAGCCCGTAATACGGGGCCCCTTCGGGAAAGCCGAGCATGTCCCTGTCCCATCGGATCGGACGGTCCGCTATTACACCACCTATCAGCGACCAAAAGCGAGCGCCGTCTGATTTACCACCGCCAAGAGCAACCTCACGCATACCCATATGAGCAGCAACTTCAAACAAGTTGCGCGCGAAGACACCCACAACCCCCTTTCCTTTCCAGATCGACCCCGCATCCAACTCGTCTACACTCATCATCTTGCGGTCCTGATGAATAGTAACCACAGCTCTAACCACGCCTTGGTAGCGCGTATCTCTAACGACCAGGACGAAACTGTCTCCTCCGTGGCTAACCGTCAAAAAGTCTTGCGGAAAAGGGAGCCCCCGCAGAAGCGCGACCTTTAGGGCGAATGTCGAATAACCATATGCCTGGACGAACTCGTCCTCTTTCACCTTACTCCTCCGGGCCTCTTCAATCGCGCTATCTATCTTTCTGAGAAATTCTTGCGATTGACTCACGTAACGCTCTGAGGGCATTTCACTTGGTAGCTCAAGACCAGAGAGCGCGGATAATCCCTCTTCTTGAGCGGCGGAAAGAATTGAGGGGACCTCAGCGAGCGCTGTTGACTCAAAACGCACAAGTGCCTCGCCCTTCTGAATCAGTGGCTGAAGAGCCTCCGCATCCAGCCGTCGCGCCATCTGAATGACTTCGCGAGCCTCTCCACTAAACAATGTAAGCGATAACCCAAGGTGCTTTGGTGCGAGCGCGCGCTCTTCCTCAAAGCTATTCTTGAAGGCAGCGTTTGTCTTGGCCACGTCGGAGATGAGAGCGGCTATTCCAATGGTTTTCATCACTATGCGATATGGACTCCATGAAGCTGCAAGTGCGCTAAGAGCCTCTGTTTTTCCTGACCTGCTCATCCTCCTCGCAGGGCTACTCTTATCATCCCCTTAACAGAGCTTCATTCCTATGCGTCATGCTCCCGCATCCGCAGCATAACTCCTTATATGTTCGGTATTCGCCCCTCATACTTTCCAACATATCGCTATCCGCGGTTCGGCCCTTTCTCGGGTGGTCTGCTCGGCTCTGCGCTTCTCATGTGCGGTCTCGTTGCAATCGGGAACATGTTCGCTCCCCAAGCTGTCGAACAGCTACTGCCCAACTGGAAAGCCAAATTTGGCATGTTAATCCCTCTAGGGGTGGCCCTGGGATTTGCACGTTCGGTGTGGAGACTTATCATCCCGATCTTTGCTCTCACATTTTGGATAGTTGCGCTCTTCGCCGTCATTCAGCCAAATATTCCGAAGAACGTTCCCTCAATCCAAGCTGCTTTTGGAGACTCCTCGCCTCAGGCAATCACTCAGCACATCGCCCCAAGCAATCCAGTCATGCGCCCCAAAGCTCCTGCCCTACCGGACGAGGCGTACTTTCCACCTCAAAAATCAAAGAGTTCAAACGGCAAACTGCCGCTACCTGATTTTATCCAGAAAATGATGCGCTGATTGACTCACGAGAGTAGGCACACGTGCGCTCGGTGTTTTGAATGCTCCCGTGATACCTTCCTACAGCTTCTCCCAGAGCCCCATCAGGATCTCAAACAGGATCAAGATAACGATCGTCCACTCCAACGCTTCGGAGCGGCGCCGAGCGGCGCTGTCCGAGAGCTTCTGGTAGATGCTATCGAGCACATCGAGCTTTCGGCGGATGGAGGAGTTCCATTCCGGCAGGTGAAACTTCGTCGAAGCCAAGGTGTACACCCGAGCGAGATACTGATCTCCCAACAGCTTGAGAGCATTCTCAACGGCCTCATACAGCAGAGCAGAATCGACCTGGAGTCGGGCAATTTTTCGAAGATCCCCCTCGCTCCTCTTTCCAGTTGTAAGAGCCGCGTACGCTTTCTCAAGATAATCATCGAGCTGCTCATCGAGGAACCGCATCTCTAAGAGCTCTACGTTACAGAACTCCAACACGGCGCGAACATCTTCAACATCAGCTCCAAAAAAGAGCGCTCCATTCCAATCGACTACTGCACAGTCGTTCGGGCCATACGAAGTTCGAGTGTTCAAGCAATCTCGAACCTCTTCCTCTCCAAGCTCCTCTTTCTCGGCCCGGAGTAAACTTGCAAAATCTCGGGCGCCCTCAGATAGCAGAGTCGACACATTCGGCTGCCCGTCGAACTCTTCAAAGTGATACACCGCGAAGTCCTCTACGGAGTCGCTCAGTTGGGGGCGTGATATCGCATCCCCTATTTCGCCCATCAGCAAGCGTACCCGCTCATGCGCATCTTGGAGTAGATAGGCGTGATCGTAGAGCACCTCACCGAGCTCTATCAGGTGAGAGATCGGCCCCGCAATATC
>JBIIYC010000072.1:0-12723 GCA_044347025.1 Bdellovibrionota bacterium | reverse complement strand
ATTACAGGCTAACATAGTATTGTACGGATCTGCCCATCTAGACCAAATCCACCTCAATCATGGTATCTCTGTCCCTACTCTTCCGGCAATTTATTTAAAACCCCTCACAATTTCAAAACACTACATCTTTTATCCTCACCGGGTACATCTACCGAGTTTGGGTAGATGGACAGATCTGCCCATCTAGGGTCCTGAGTAGAAGCGACGCTGCTGGTGGTGCGCCTCAGTGAGCGGGCGGTGTAGCGGACCACTCGAATACATTGTTATCCATATAAAGCATGGATTACGTTCGATATGCTCTTTAGTGTCGGATTTCCGTCGGGATGCAGAATCCGATGAAGGGTACGACGAGATGTTTTTGACCTCTTGGCTAACGACCCCTTATCCATCCAAGTGACCACGGAGTATCTCCTTGAAAGACTCAATATCTTTGTCGATAAGGCACTGCCAAAATGCACGAAAAACGAGCTCCTGTTCCTGCAATCGTTTGGCGCTGCTCGTCTTGACCGTTCCCGCGCCCGCCTTAAGTCGGCGAATCGGAATATCGTTCAAGGAGAGCTCTCGCTTTTTTGATGTCGCTTTTTTGGGCATTTTTTCCTCCGCCGTGAATAAGCAGAACTACTCGCTGAGCAACTCTGGCAAAATAGACTCTAAGTCTATTCTTCCAACGAAGCTCAGATAGCTCATCGCCGAGATGCTTGGCATCACCCAGGTGATCGTGGTGCTCGATTCCAAATACATGCGATTCCACTAGCGCCTGATTTTTGGCCGACTCATTTGATAGCCAAATTTCAAACTCTGGAGTACGAATCACTTACATGATTCATGTGTGCGATATATGGCACATTACTCACGGGGTTTATTCAGAAATCCCCTTTTCGATTAGCGGAGTCCAAACTCGAGACAGACCTAGAGATTCTGGGAGCTTCCTCACCTCAAATACGTCAGGGTTTGATAGTTGTTGCCAAAAGTCAAAGCCAAGGGAGTTGTCCAGCGAATTCGCAATAAGCGCCAATAGGTTGCCATGGGAGAAGATTGCTGCCGGGAGTCGGGCTTCTTGGAAAACGTCATGCAACGCTGCAACCCCTCGAGCCTGTGCGAAAAGTGATGATTCGCCATCTTGCAGACAAAGATTATGATTATCAAAACTCTCTCGAAGTGCCGCGCGCCAATCGCCATTCTCGACTAGTCCGAGTTGGCGCTCCGCCAATCGCGGGTCTACTTCGATTTCCAATCCCAAGGTTTCCGCCAGCGGGCGTGCGCTATCGACGGCACGCCTAAACGGGCTACTTACGATTCGCGTGACCCCGCGCTCTGCAAGGAATGCGGACAGCCGAAGGGACTGCTCGTTCCCCGCCTCGGTTAGAGCGGCCCCCGGCTCTTGGCCCTCTGCACTACAATGACGAACTAAGTATACGCTCATAGAATATTGGCTAGCGGTTAACGAGTCCCCGGTCAATGGAACAACTTTTTGAGCCACCCGAGCAATCCTCTTTGGCCCGGGAACCTCGTGTTGGTTATACGGCCTCGTTTCTCGATACTATTGAACCACTGAACATGGAACTCCTCTTGCTCAGCCAATCCAACCGGGTCGATGTCGGGTCCAGTGCTGAAAATGTCAACCAGCTGACCGCCCGGTATCCCTAACATAACCTTGTATGCTTTCAGCCCGGCAGCCATATCCCGTGACATTCCAGACGGCCACACATTTCGGCTTGCGCCATAACAAAGGGGGACTAGGCCTTGCTTGGCAAGTTGGCGCCTAATCTCACGAAATGCATCCCAATAATCGTTCGCCTGCCCTACTAATGTCTCGTCGCCATATTTCAGAAAAAGGCGGGCGTCGTTGCGAAACTTGTCGTGGGACACAACGCCATCGATGAGCGTGCCATCTGTCCGACGAATTTTGATGGTGTAGGTCGCAGATTCCACCGGCCGTATCATGTTTAACGTGAGCGGCCACGGTCCGCTCCTAGCGATTGTTATATGGCGCTCAATTCGTGCAATCGATACCACAACAAGGCAGTCGCCCTCCGCTACTGGACTCACGAGCCTCTGCAGAAATGCCCTTTGCCCTCATTTTGATCACCGCTACATCGTGCATAGTGGGCCCGTATGCTGCCTAACTAGCTGGTTAAACAAACAAACCAGATGTTTGACTACCCAAGCGCTCGTTATACTCAAAAGGCGGCCTATCGCCAAGTCTAGGAATTGACATAATCTACGAGCGCAGGGTATATCCATAAATGCCAGGAGATAAGTCTCTCACAAACTCCGGGCTGTTAAAGGACTAACGGCAGGCATCGTGGAAGTACAGCAAGAAGCACAGTCAGCCACACTCACCCAGAAGAGCCTTAGCGCCGTTACCGTTGGTCAGCGAGTTGTTGTCTCTGCCATTAAAAGCTGCCCAACCGATCTCCTCCGCAAGTTAGTTTCGATGGGGCTCGTTGAGGGCACCGAAGTAAAAGTAACACAACGCGGTTTTTTCGGATCACCGATCAACATCCATCTCTTGGGATCAGTTCTGTCACTACGAAGTGCTGAAGCTGCCCATATTCAGGTTCAGCCGCTGTAACGAGCGGTTGGCCTACTTAGATCACTGCTAGTTTCATACCGTGGCGACAACAGACTACCCATCCTTGGAATCAACTCATCGCCCATCATCTCCCCGCACAGTAGCACTCGTAGGAAACCCGAACTGCGGAAAGACCACGCTCTTTAACTCCCTTACGGGCTCCAACTACAAAGTTGCCAACTATCCTGGCGTTACGGTCGAGAGGAAGATGGGTCCCGTCGTACTTCCGAACGACCTCCACGTTCAACTCATCGATCTACCAGGTACCTACGCCCTCTCCGGCTCGACTATCGATGAGCAGATAGTCACGCAATTTTTGCGGGGGGAGATTAAGGGCTCAAACAAGCCCGACCTCATCGTGGCGGTGGTAGATGCTACAAATCTGGAGCGAAACCTGTACCTCATCTCCGAGCTGATCGATTCGGGATTTCCAATAGTGCTCGCTCTTAACATGATGGATGCCGCCGAGGAAAAGGGAATTACAATTTATACAGAGCTCCTCTCTCGCGCGATCGATCTACCGGTACTTCCGATCGTCGCTCGGACAAAAAAGGGATTAGACGACCTCAAGAGCACGATCGCTCAAGAGCTCCTCCACCCGACAACATCCAAAAAAGCATTCGCATGGCTTCCGTCGGACCACGCACTTGCTTCGCAGATTAAAGCGACGTCCCCCCTTCACGCAGCTGAGCAGTCAGAGCAAGAGATCATCACCTCCACCGGTGCGCTCCGCTATGCGTGGATCCGAGCGATTGTTGCGCGAGCCACGAAACAATCCGAACGTGCTCCTTTGAACGTAAGTCGCATCGATGCGCTTCTTACCAGCAAAGTGTGGGGGCTTCCGATATTCATTGCTATCTTTGCATGTATTTTTCAGGCGATCTTCACCTGGGCCCAGATTCCTATGGATCTGATCGGCTCGGCAGTCGACGGCCTTAGCGCCTGGCTCGCATCAACTCTTCCGCCAGGGCTATTCACCAGCCTCCTTGCAGAGGGAATTGTTCCCGGAGTAGGAAACGTGATCGTCTTCGTGCCACAGATTGCGATCCTCTTTTTCTGCCTGGGGCTTCTTGAGGATTCTGGCTACCTCTCTCGCGCTGCTTTTCTACTCGATAACGTAATGCGAAAGGTAGGACTCCAGGGTCGCGCGTTCGTGCCACTATTATCGTCCTTTGCATGCGCTGTACCAGGGATACTCGCGACTCGAACTATCCCCTCTCGATTCGATAGACTCACGACGATCATGATTGCCCCGCTCATGGGGTGTAGCGCACGTCTTCCTGTCTATGCAGTTCTGATAGGAGCAGTAGTGCCACCAGTGTTTGTAGGTGGCCTTATCTCACTACAAGGAATGGTCCTGTTGGGGATGTATGCGCTTGGGGTGCTCGGGGCGTGTGGTATCGCCTGGATAGCGCAAAAAATACTCCACAGAAAGGATAGCTGCTTTTTCGTACTTGAGATGCCTCCCCTTCGCAGGCCGGTCCTACGAGTCGTGGTTCGCAACGCTTACGATGCCGTGCTCTCATTTTTAAAGAACGCATCAACAGTCATTTTAGCATGCTCTATTGTGGTGTGGTTTCTTGCTTCCTTTCCGAAACCCGATGGTGAGTACCACGGTAATCCGGTCGAGGTCAGCTACGCCGGAAAAATGGGCAAAGCGATCGAACCAGTTATTAAACCGCTGGGTTTTAATTGGGAGATCGGCTTTGGAATCATTTCGTCCTTTCCGGCACGAGAGGTATTTGTCTCAAGCCTTTCAACGGTTTTGAACGTGAGCGACTCCGAAGATGATGATCACCGAAGCCTCATTGAGCTTCTTCAAAAAAAGCGTGAAGAAGGATCCTTTTCCACCTACACAGCTGTCTCTCTGATGGTGTTTTACGTTTTTGCCTGTCAGTGCATGTCAACTCTGGCGGTATGTAGACGCGAAACGGGGTCATGGCGATGGACGTTTTTCATGTTTGGATACATGACAACATTGGCGTACGTGGCGTCGTTACTCACGTATCAGATCGGAGTGCGATTGTTCTAATGGTGCAGAAAATTCTAGCGATTCTGGTGCTCGTGACCGCTGTTATATTTCTGGTACGCCGAATGCGTCAGACCTTTTCAAGGCGAAAAGGTGGGGGGTGCGGTCCCTCTTGTGGGTGTGGATGATTTCGGACCGTCGTCAATGATGAAACCTCAAAGCGATCGCGAGGGATACGGATCCGTACATGCAATCCCGAGGACGCAAAGACCACGGTCGGCGGGGAGGTTCTACGTAGCGTGTGGAGGATATAGAGGAAATTGGGGAGGACCTCACAAGACCGAACAACAAAACCTTTAAAAAGGGCAGCTGTAACAATCTCATGAGGTCCCGCAGTTACACCTGATTGGCCATGATTTGCGCAACTTCAGGATTCGTTTGCACGATCTGCGTTAGCGCTTTTTCAACAGCCTCTCGATTTCGCGAGTCTGGCTGGATTTTTTTGTGCTTATCCGGGCTCACACGAGTTCGTGCAAGCTGTTCTCCGCGGAAGGTAACGACGACGAATCGTTCCTCACGAGAGACAATGACCGGCGCTGATCCGCCGCTCAAGTGAATGCCTCGCTGCCACTTGCTGGGCGGCAGGTTATCGAGTTGGTCCAGAATGCTCTGGCGCACAGCTCTGACGTTCACTTTTGGGGTAACTGGAGCCATTACAGCTCCACCGACTGGGGTGTACTTGGTTTTCATGATTTGACAGTGGAAACACCTAACTGAGGTGATCCCTTTCAATAGCCCCTACCGGACTACTCAAAGGGATTCACCTACTAAAACCTTTGTTGTTTCGGTCCTTGTGAGTCCTTGCCGCAGCACGACTAATTCGCACTCCGATAAGGACTCGACAATACTCACGTATTCAGTTGTCAAAGAGCATCGGGATCCCAGAACTACTGACGAGTTCTCAGAATCGCCGCATCCCTCCAAGGTAAACGAGGCAACGTCAGAAGTCCAAGCAAAAAGTAACGAGACCCTAACAATTCGACACAACGAACCGATCGCAACAGATTCGAACAGGAGGCGACCTCGGCGAGGAGTACCTCCCGGCCTGGTCCTGTAAAAGTTCAAGGATCAAAGATTTAGTATTTTTGAACTGAAGGGTCTACGTCATCCGACCAGCGCAGCATTCCTCCCGCAAGGTTAAGAACCCGGTCGAATCCGTGCTTACCCTTTAACTCTTGGGCAACCCACTGACTTCGACCGCCACTACGGCAGTACACAACGATCTCCTTATCACGAGGGAGACGGCTCAGGTTGCTCGCTACGGTATCTTTTGGAATCAGCTCGCCACCGATAGTACAGATTTCCCGCTCATGCACTTCACGAACATCGAGAAGGAAGAGATCGTCTCCGTTATCGAGGCGAGCTTTGAGTTCTTGTGGGGTGATCTGCGGAATAGTTACTGGTGTCGTCATAGAACGAGACGATGCCATGCCCCCTACCCATCAATCAAGGAGTAAAGCCCCCGCTCCTTGCAGTACGCGAGCACCTCTCTCGGCATCAGCTGATCCACCGATTCTCCCTTTCGAATTTTTTCCCGAAGCTCAGTGCTCGATACCTTAATCCCTCCATCAGGGAACGGCTCCAACACGCGCACGCTCCATCCCGTCGGCACGTGAGGCTTCTCGGTCCCTGGGCGCTGCATCACGAGAAATGTCGCCTTTTTTTTGAGGGTCTCGGCCTCTCTCCACCGTTCCAGGTCCCCTAACAGCTCTTGTCCAATCACAATCACTACTTCTTTCGATGGATCGTGCTGGAAATACTCGACGAGGTCTATCGTCCCATAACCGACGCGTCCACTCGCCTGCAGATCGCTAACTGCCACTCGAGGATCGCTCTCAAATAGAGCTCCAACGCCTCGCCGCGCCATCTCGTACCGGTCCATAGCCCCTGATAGGTGTCTCTTGTCCGGACGATCGCCACTTGGAACCACCAATACCGTATCAATATGAGGTGATGCGAGGAGGTGACGAATCGCCGAGACATGTCCGAAATGAAAAGGATCAAAGGCTCCGCCGAATATAGCGACCCGCTCAGGCTGAGAAGGATGAGATACTCCACTCACTTTTTTGTAAGCCTTTTTCGCAGAAGAACGAGCTCTTTTTCGAACCCCCCGGATAATATCGGAAATCGACACCACGTCTTTGGATCAAGATTCTCATCGTCGAGATGGAACGAGGGGGCATATCGCTCTCGTTTCCACTGATTAATACTCCACAGCCGGAAGAAACGTTCCACCCAGAGCCCAAGCGATGCCGGTGTATAACGCTCCGCAAACGCCTCAACTAGAAGTTCATACACATCAACCGGCAGCCGTTTGTCGCGTATCGCGTGGCGCTCGATGGCATCGAGCACCTCATACGGCATCAGATCCTTCTCATCGGTCTGCTTCTCTTTGAGGGGACGCAGCTCTGCGGTTGGCTCCTGATCATTTACGGCTCGAAGCGCTGGGAAGCTGCACAGCCCCTCCGGTCCAACAACCTCAAGCCATCGCAACCACTCCCGAAGGTATGCTTTGTCGATCCCTCCGAGGGGGCTCAACCCACCACTGCTATCACCATCCATTGTAGTATATCCGACAGCCGCCTCACTTCGATTACTGGTGGTTAAGAGAAGTGCGCGTCGTAGATTAGCGATCAGCCATACCGATGGGGCTCGCACACGAGCTTGAATATTTTGAAGTGCTAGATCGTGTTTTTTCCACGAGAGCTCGATCCCCAGCTCCTTTCCAACGAGCTGCGTGTACGCCTCTACAATCGAGTCGATGGTAAGGTCGTAGAACGTGCTTCCTATCTCGCCCGACAGAGCCTCTGCTGCATCGTGCGTAATACGAGAGCTATTCCTGGTTGCTTGGTAAACGCACGCCAAGAGCTTTTTGAGGATCTGCTTCTCGCTTGATACCTCCTTCATCCATGGAATGTAGGAGAGCTTTTTCTTAAACTGAGCCAGTCCTAACTGCTGTAACGCGCCCTTTACCATCAGGGCAACCAAGCAGCTTGCAGCACTAGAATCAACTCCACCACTTAGGGAGACTACAAACCCTTCGCTACGACTCTTTCGCATGTAATCAAAGAGCCCTAGCGATACAGCTCGAGCGAACTCTTCATGCTTTAGCTGTGCAGAATGCTCCCATCCGGGAAGCTTTGTAGCATCGTGCGTATGCTTTCGCTTAAAACGGAAACGCGGCACTGAAACAAGCCGTTTCCCCGCATCAAGTTCGGGACGAAAGCTACTGAGACGTCTTCTCATAAGACGTGTCCGATCGATATCGATCACCCCAGCTGTGACGGTATAATCGTCGTACGAGAACCGCTCTCCATTCGAAACGATCTCGCCGTGCGAGCAGATAAGGGTATCCCCATCATAGATTATTCTCCCGGCTTCACACCCCAAGAGATTTGCATATATGTACGACGAGCCGAATGCGCGAGACCCCTCAAGAACGAAACGCTTTCGAACCTCATGCTTTCCAAACGCGAAGTGACTTGCGCTCGGGTTGAGGATCACATCTACACCATGCTGCGCTAGAAAAATCCCCGGACGCTCGGCAACCCACGCATCTTCACAGATCTCAAAGCCGAGCCGAACACCATCAATATCGAAGAAGAGATCTCCAACGGGAAGCGTTTTACCATCGACGTCGATCGATGAGACAACGCCACGCGGCCAGGGCTTAAACCAACGTGGTTCGTAGTGTATCCCATCCCCGGCAAGATGCTGCTTTGCGACAAAACCGCGCAGGAATCCATCAACAGCCAGAGCGACCGTATTGTACACGACTCCATGTACACAGAGTGGTAGTCCAAAGTTTACAATGAGTCCTTTCGTTTCCTTTGCCAGCTCGTGAGCATAGTGAAGAGCCTCCGTAACAAGGCCTTCTGAATGAAATGCATCTTCACATCCATACCCAGTGACACAGAGCTCTGGGAGGCATACGATCTCGGCTCCCGCGCGACGCGCTTTCTGAATCGCCCCGCGAATATGCGCAACGTTCTCCTCCCAGGCGAGGGGGGTTTGGTTTAACGCGACTGCTGCCACGACGATTCTATTCATACGAGTAACTTCTACCGGGCGAGTACATGCTCTGCCTTATAGCAGTATCGGCATACCACCGAAAAATATCGAGCGTCGCCTGCGATTTGGTGGTCAGATCGGATTCCGCGCTCCCCGCATAAGCCAAATCAAATTAAAACATAGTGTTAAAACAAAGCTCTTCAGCCGCACCACCCAAGAAAAATCATTTACTTGGCGACGGCCGGTACAGTAGCCTCCCCGTCATGAAC
This sequence comes from Bdellovibrionota bacterium, assembly GCA_044347025.1. Classification (GTDB taxonomy): domain Bacteria; phylum Bdellovibrionota_C; class UBA2361; order UBA2361; family OMII01; genus OMII01. The sequence continues at coordinate 3,839 of JBIIYC010000072.1, read as the reverse complement.
AGCTCACTTGTGTCCAGCGGAAACATCTCCTCTCTCGTTAACCGGATTAAGCTCGTCATCCTCTCGCCACGAGAGTGCTGGAGTACGATCTCGGCCGAGCCGGCCGACCCTCAGAAGCTCTTTAAGGGCATGGTGCTTCCGCTGATCGTGGTCGGAGCCGTTGCTCGAATTCTTGGGCTCCAGGTGTTTGGCGTTAACTTCGGTCCACTTGGAACCTGGCGCCCAAGCCTCCTGTCATCCCTAAGCGCAGAGATATCGGTGGCGCTCATTCAAACGCTACTGTTCTTCGTTGCAGTTGCTCTCATTCAGCGTCTCACTCAGTTTTTCAGCGGTAATGCGACTCGTGAGCGCGCTACGAGCCTGGTGGCTCACGCGATGCTTCCGTCGTTAGTAGCTGGAATCCTCGGAATACTTCCCCTTCTTGGACTTCTCGGGATTATTCTCGGAATTGTTGGTCTCTACGCCTTCTATCAAGGTGTATCCGTAATGACCTCTGTTACTGAACAGCACCGACTAGGATTCACCGCAAGCTTTATCGGTATTATGATTCTGGTATCGATGGTCGTGTACTGGGTCACGTTTGCAATGGTTCCGTTTCCAGCGCCGCCACTTCAGTAACAGTCGACGGAGTGCGTGGGCTAAAGGGACCGCGGAGCTCCTAGGGACCGCGGAGCTTCTAGCTCCGCTGAAATGCATGTGTCACAACAGTACGCCCCACTAACCTGAACTGGCACGCCTCACGACAGTACCAGCCCCTAGGCGGAGCTTCTAGGGACCGCGGAGCTTCTAGCTCCGCTGAAAGACACGCCCCACAACTACCTGTACTATCAGCCTATTCCGCCCCCTCTCCCTGAGGCCGGCGTGGTGCTACGCCCTGATAAAAACTACCCATACCAGATAGAAACGTGTACCGACTCGATTGGGAAATTCGGAGTGACGGCCAATCAACTATCTACGTATCAGTTGCGTGCAAGGAGTGAGTCCCTCACCCCGGTGCACAACTCCGCCACGAACAAGCCGTATCGCTTGAAGATAACCGCTCCCAACGAACGTGTATGGAACTCCGAGGGGATCGAACGTGTGGTTCACGGCAGCCACGGAACGCGAGAGTTTCCCGCTAAGCTCATCGAGACGTATCGCTTGTTAGCCCCCGACACCCGACTCGGCCGGCACTTTCAGGAACAGATGACCGAGCTAGCGAAGCGCTTGTTTCCTACCAGAGATTTTACCACGGATCCCATTCAGTTCTGCATAGCATGCGATGACAGTGCAAATGCATTTTATCTCAAGCGCTCGAAGCCACCTGTGGTAACCATCCATGCTGGATTACTCGTAGGCCCACAAGCAGTACAATCTCTCGATGAGCTCTTCTTTGTGATCGCCCATGAAATGGGACATGAGTGGCTTGAGCGAGAGAAGTTTGCATATGGAAAAGGTAATGAAGTAGGCGCTGATTACTTCGCTACGCGAGCTCTTGCAGAGGCCGGCTTCGACCGAACAGCGGGCCTCACGTTCATGCGACGTCTCTATCAGGTAACAGGTCGAACGCAAGAGCCTCTGCTCTATACCATCCAACAGTCCATGGATTCTCATCCCACAGATCGCATTCGGCCATCAACACTAGAGGCTGCGCTGGCCAAAGTTCGCCAAGACATCGGCGATCCGGAGCAGAAACCTACTCCAGAATCACTACCTGCTGACCTTATACACTCTGCACAAGAGGCCCACTGGTGTGGTTTTGTCAGGAACTCTCTCGATTCCTCCATCGGCACCGACGAATTGATCAACGTCCTTCGCACCGCCATGGAACCGGGTGGCGCATGTTTTTGCCCGGTTAACGGGCGAAAAATGTCGGCGTATCGCCTAGAAGAGGTCGCCGAGATCCTTGAGGAACACCTGACCTCTCCTGGTTTTCAGTTCACACCCACGGTAGACCAGGAGCTGCATGAATTACTTCTAACCGCGTCCCAGATGCTCGTTGACAACGGGGCGGCTTTTGATGGAGAGAGAGTACACGGGATCGCGGGTGCTGCTCACGGTCGCATGTATGAGGTCGTTCGTAATGCGGTAGCAGCAATTGCCCCGTCAGCGCCATTCCACCCCCGAGCTGAGTTCGGTATCCTCCGTCGGGCCCACGATGGACTCGCGCTCCTTGCACGTTCAAGTGATACGATGCCGATCTTCGATGCGCGTCAGGCAGCAGTCGCGTTGCAAGACTATCACCGCCTCGACGCACGTTGTGAGGCAATTGGGATTCCGCGTAAACTAGTGCGGGAGATCCCAATTCCTCTCAACACCGATCTGCGTGAGGGCGAGCTGGTCGCCTGGAATAAGGTTGTGCGAGGTGCCTTGCAATACCCCAGCGGATCTGAGGAGCGCGCAACGTACGTCTATCTGCTGGGAACGCTTGGCATCATCGATAGTAGGCTTGCCGTTGAAACTCTTACCCAAGTAGCAGCAACCCGCAATCATCCCATACGTGAGGCCTCTCTCGTTGCAGTTACCCCCGACGGTGTATGTAAGGGGCCCGCTACCAACGACGTAGAGTTCTTTACCGTTTTGATGAATCACTTCGATGCCCAGCTTTCACGGTGCGTGGAGGCTGATGATATTGAGGGTGCAGCTGCGGCTGCATCAACACTGGCGAAACTCGCAAGCGCTGGGAGGGATACAGAGCTTTGTGGCTCAGTGGTCAGCGACCGCTTTTGGGGCGCATCTCTCCTAAAAAAGGGGATCTCGGATCTCTGGCGAATACATCCTCAGAACTTGTGGCCGAGCGCCGCACTTCTCTCGGATGTCTGCCGAAAGCTAGAGGGTATCAAGAATGAAGTGTCTCTAGACGACTACCGCAAAGTACTCTTTGAAGTTGCGGAGCATATGTTTAGGCTACCGTACGAAGCAAACATCGAAACTGCTGTCGTTGAGATTAGGACCCCACACGGCAGCTTTGGGTTGCGTGAAATTGAGCTCTTTCTCCTCGACAAAGAGCGCGAGGTATTGCGAGGCACCGAACTCCATCTCCTTGCAGACCGGTATCAATATTACTACGATGGAGCCCCGCGGCGAGGGAACGGTGTACGACTGCAGCGAAGCGAATTACTCATTCCCCTTGAGGACTTTCGAGATTGGATCGAAGGGGAGTGGCTGCATACCCTTAGCGTAGCGGATCCGGCCCGCTACAACCAGCGACCTCTTGGTTCTGCTACATCGTTGACGGACGCGGCGGCTGACATCTCTGCCCTCATACGAGCTCGCCCAGAGCTACTCAATAAGCAGTTCCTGTACCAACTGCAGCGCGAAAGTGCGTTGTCACTTCCTATTACATGGTACAGCCAGCGCCTTGAAGAAGGTTTCTACCCGGATGAGCCTCCACTTCGGGCTCAAGAGATTCGAGCGGCCTCTGACCAGATCAGCCAAACGGTACGAAACCTCGGGATTACGTGGTTCGATGAGGCTCCGGGCACCCTCGCCGCTACATTTAACTTCGCCGCACCTGGATTTTCGCTTGAGGCTCGCGCATCCCTTCGTGCTGCAATACTGCAGTCAGGTCTCCAGTTCTCTGACAATACCACCGAAGCAACTCACGAATGGATCTGGCTGCAGAACCGGCAGTTTTTTAATCCACAACAGGCGTATCAATTTCTCGGTGATATCCTTGACCGCATAGAGCAAACGCCTGTAACGGAGCGCCTTGCCGCTCTGGAAGATATCTTCATTCATTCGTCTATCGGCGATAGCACTCTTCGAGCTCGTGCAATCCGGATGCTGTCACAGAGTTATGTTGAGCGTCTCGGCCACGATGATGGATCTTCCACCTATCTCGCTGCATTTCAAGCTGC
>JBIIYC010000227.1:0-3791 GCA_044347025.1 Bdellovibrionota bacterium | reverse complement strand
TATGGTGCAACCACAAAAGGCGCCGTCTCTGTCTTGGAGACCTGCCAGGACGGCTCCTACGCACTCGTGAGACGGCAGTCGCGGGGCTCAACTGGGTCCGAAACGGTTCTCGCCACCGGCTCATCGCCGGTGCTCAGCGAAGAACTACTGCCGGCTGATGAGGCAGAGGTAACTCTGGCTGAGGAGACCCCAACACCGGCCGCCATTGTGGAGCCAAGCAACACGCCCACCTACACTCCATCACCAACAGCTACTCCAACAAGCACTGAGACGCCGACGGAGACACCAACGGCGACTCAAACACCCACCAGTACACACACAGAAACGCCCACTAATACTCCAACAGAGACACCAACAGAGACGCCGACTCCAACGCCAACACCCAGCGCTACTCCAACACCGACAAGCACCCCAACCCCTTCGGCACCCGAACCCGGCGTTATGTCGTTCGGATTTGATCGTTCGGATTTCTGGCTTCAGGGAGGGACTAATGTCTCAGGCATGTATCCCAATACTCAGGCCTTAGCGGTGGTCAAGTCAGATGGATCTGTCAAAGCGTGGGGCTCAAGCTCCAGTGGCGCAAACATCTCAGGGGTTGCTGCCTCGTTAAGCTCGGGGGTTGCAAAACTGTACTCCAACACATACGCCTACGCCGCCCTGAAGTCTGACGGGTCTCTTGTCACGTGGGGAATGTTCAGCACGAACAACAGCTTGCTTTCCTCGGGTGTCGCTCAGGTATTCTCGACGGACCAAGCCTTTGCGGCACTTAGATCAAACGGACAGGTTGTAACCTGGGGTAGCCCCTCATATGGCTCTGATAGCTCATCTGTCGCCGCAAGCCTCACTTCTGGAGTAACAACGATCGCTACCACATTCAACGCGTTCGCCGCCCTCAAGTCGGACGGAAGTGTGGTGACGTGGGGCAGTGCCACGGGTGGCGGAGACAGCACGTCAGTGTCTTCAGCGCTCTCGAGCGGAGTTACAAGGATCTATTCCAACAACGGCGCATTCGCCGCGCTCAAAATGGACGGATCGGTAGTCACGTGGGGATCAAGCACCGGAGGTGGTGATAGTTCCGCTGTCTTGAGCCAACTCAGCAGCGGCGTAACACGAATCTTCCGGACCAACAACGCATTTGCTGCTCTCAAAACAGACGGATCGCTGGTAGTTTGGGGCGATTCTGCTTCAGGCGGTGATGCGTCTACAGTCGCCAGCTCTCTCGCAAGCGATATCGTCGATGTCTTCTCAACTAGCGCCGCATTCGCAGCTCTTAAAGCAAATGGCAGAGTTGTTACTTGGGGCAGCTCGACTTTGGGCGGAGACAGCAGCCTTTATGCGGCAAATTTAACATCCGGGGTGGTTCGCGTTTTTCCAAATGCGAATGCCTTCGCAGCTCTTAAGTCCAACGGTTCGGTAATCACTTGGGGTCACGCAAGTAGGGGTGGCGACAGCTTCAGTGTAGCTTCCTCCCTTACGTCCGGAGTAGTAAGAGTGTTTGCTACCGATACGGCTTTTGCCGCACTAAAGTCAAATGGGTCCGTAGTCACATGGGGCGCAAGCAACGATGGTGGAAACAGTTCTTCGGTATCTGCCTCTCTTACGTCTGGCGTGGCGCGCCTATACTCAACGGGACTAGCTTTTGCCGCGTTAAAAACAGACGGTTCGGTAGTCACCTGGGGAACATCGACACGCGGAGGATCCTCTGCTGGCGTTGATTTCACTGTGCCCGGCGGATCGCCACGAGTCTCGCCGATCGCATCACAAACGATCAGTCGTAATACCAGCACAAGCGCCCTACCGATCTCGTTCTTTAATGAAGGGGCTCTACCAGCCTCTAAGACGATCACTATCACAACCGATAATGACCTACTTTTCCCATCGCCATCGAGCGGATTGGTTTCGAGTGGGGGCTCTCATACACTTACCCTTACACCGGCAAGTGGAGTATTTGGCGCTGCCACGGTAACCGTCTCGGTAGAGCAGACCGCAGGCAAACCACCGATATCGACGACGTTCTACGTGATTGTTCAGTAGTTCAGTCGTAGCAGGTGCTCTTGGGGAGAACGAGCAGCAAAGCACTGCCTCGCGTCTACGGAGTTATGCCAAGCGATTCGGGTGAAAATACTACTGGCCCGGTGTGATGTGCCTCGTCCTGAATAAAACGAGAAAGTTGCTCGGCGTTCTCTGGGTATCGATTGTGCGTGACCACAAAACGGGAGTAGTAGAGATAAACATCCTCATCTCCTAGAACAAGTGGCACCTCGTGCTGAGGCAGAGCAGGCGGAATTGCAGCACCCCTCTCCGATTCAACGGGCACTGTTCTCTTGAAGCAGAGATCAATAGAGAGCCCCTCGCTGGCAAGTTTGTTGAGGAAATAGGTCATACCAGCCCGAAATATGTGATGACGGTTAAAGGTCGAAAAGATGTGTGGCACCTCCGAAGAGCCGGTAAAAAGAATTGCTAACGATCCCCCAACACTCTCTCCATCAAACAATCGCAACGTTCCACGTATCGGGGCTATGAAGCGTTTGCCAAAGGTAGCATCGACACCTTGTAACCATGCAATCGCATCGTCTAGCTGGACCTTCCAAAACAACGAGCCCTCTTTCTCCAAAATCGATCCAAGACCAGTTCGATACAATCCGACTGCTAACCGCGCTCGCATCTCGGTTACGGTCCGAACTCCGATGACTGGGATCTCCACAGGTAGAACCTTATCCTGCTCGACTCCGAAGAAATGTGGATCGCCATGGGCAATAACATCAAACACCGAGACGCCCTGCTTGTGAATGACCCCATCAGCAACGCGTGTTATCTCACTGGACCACGGCACCTCGACCGCTTTGGCAGGAACCAGGGCACCGGCTCTCGGTCCATCTGTGTAGCAAAGGTGGGGGTAACGCTTACGAACCTCCCGCACAACAACCCGCCCGAGGTACCATGTCATCGGCTTTCCCCCGTATTCCGCTGACCACATTCCTCGAGAAGCGATCGCAAACGGTGGAACCTGTCCCTCCTCAGCGCCGAACAGCGCCTCCACGCCGAGCTTGCGAGCACCAACGGCCAGCGCATCCCGCGCTCTACCTTGAATGCTAGGGTGGGCTTTTATTCCCTCAGCAAGACCTGCGCGAGCAAGCACCTGCCCCCAACGTACCGTCCCAAACGCCTCGGGAATGATCCGACAAGACCCCTTTGAAACTACAACTACACCCGTATCAATCAGCACCAACGCCAATTCGCGCTCCGTCTGAGCAGCCGAGAGCTCTGGGCCGTTATACAGCATCGACCGCCGAATAACCGGCGGGCCATTCAACACCTCGGGCGGATAGGCGAGATCTATTATCTGTCGGGGTGTAAGTCCGTCGAGCAGCTGATTCATCTTATGGACACGTTGAAACCGCGCACAGTTCTGAAACTGCTCAGCTCGCTCCGGGGTCATAACCCCGTCAGGCTGGTCAAGCTGCAGTGCGAACCGGACCAAGCTTGCCCGTACCTCTTGAAAGAGTCGCTTGCCTAACCCAGCCTCTCTCAGTACGGCTTGAAACAGGCCCTTAACCCCTCCAGTGTAGGGCTCCCGTACCTGCGTGCGATATATCACCGCCGCAAGAAAGTCCGCATTCCCAAACAAACGCTCGTCAGCTCCCGCCATCTTGAGGCGTCGCAGAAAGCGCGGAAAGGAGAGCTCTAGATCAAACTTAAGGCGTGAATCGACCGTTTCGGCTAAACGATCTGCAAGCAGTGCTGCCTGATCCACGAACGCTTTGGGAATAGTTGGCAAGCGAATCTGCGAT
>JBIIYC010000225.1:0-3793 GCA_044347025.1 Bdellovibrionota bacterium | reverse complement strand
CGCTTCTACGGGGAGAGGGCACGGTGTTTGGTAGCGCGCGCGCTATCGAACTCGCAACCCGTATCGTTCCTCAACTTCAAGCCAAAGTTCACGTTGCAGTGCGCACCACTAGACTTCCGCGAGCGCGGAGGGTTCCACCTCGCATCGTGCTGGAGACGGTGTCGGATCCCTCTGGAGAGAGCCTGACCGTCATTCCTCACCTGGTCTACGGCGAGCCGAGCATAGCCCGGGTCGTGAATGGGTCTCTTGAGATTACCGACACACGAGAGATTCCTATTCGCGATACGGTGGAAGAGGCGAGGCTCATGCGAGATGTGAGTTCTCGGCTCTCGTTGCGGGTCAATGAGGCACGGGTATTTCACGGAGAGGCCGCGGTGCATTTCACCGCAAAGCTTCGAGGGTGGACCACGACTGGCGATGGGAGCGCGGTGTTCACTCCAGCCGCTGCGTTGGCTCCGATCGCTCGTAGCGTGGCAGGTGAGCTAGAGATTCGGTTCGAGGTGCAAGGCGCAGGAGCTGCTTCTGCCGAGAGCGTATTGGCTGCGTGGCACCAGGGTGCGGGGTTCGTGCGTCTTATCGATGGTGGATGGGGCGCGCTACCGCGCGCATGGCTTGCGGAACACGGGGACGCCCTGGCACGACTCCTCGCCGAGCGCTGCGCGGGAGCACCGATACCAGCGCGGCTACTACCAGAGGTAGCGGGGATCTGCGATTCCCTCGGCGTGGAGTGCCCCGATTATTTCTCTCGCCTCCGGAAGGCCCTGGCTGATGTTGAATCTATCCCTGATGCGCCGCTGCCGTCAGACCTTACCGCGTCTCTGCGTTCGTATCAGCGCGCGGGGGTGAATTGGCTGTCGTTTCTACGAGAGCATCAGCTGGGAGCGCTCCTCGCTGATGACATGGGTCTTGGAAAAACACTTCAAACGCTGTGCGTTATAGGGGCGGGGACGCTAATCGTGTGTCCGACCTCAGTGTTGTACAGTTGGCGAGAGCAGATCTCGCGGTTCCGACCCGCACTGCGGGTTTCGACGTATCATGGGCCCAAGCGAAAACTTGAAGCGGATTCAGACGTAGTCTTAACATCGTACTCAATTCTTCGGTTAGACCGAGAGTTGCTATGTGGAGTGTCGTGGAGATCGGTCGTGTTGGACGAGGCGCAGGCGATCCGCAATCCGATGAGTCAGGTGGCGCAGGCGGCTTTTCAACTTCGGGCCTCACACACGATTAGTCTGACGGGAACACCGATCGAAAACTCACTCGACGATCTGTGGAGCCAGTTTCACTTTCTCAATCGTGGGCTCCTTGGATCGTACGAGGAATTTCAGCGTACCCTTGGGTCTGGCGCGCGAGCTGGGGATGTGGAGTGTGCGCGCACATTGCATGCTCGCGTAGCACCATTTATCTTGCGGCGTTTGAAGAGGGATGTTGCCAAAGAACTTCCCCCGAAAACTGAGGTTGTGCTTGAGTGTGAACTGAGTGATAGCGAACGGGTCTCCTATGAGGCTATTCTCGGTGCGGCTCGCAGTGATGTGATGCGCCTGCTCGATCAAGGCGAGGGGATCTTCTCGATTCTTGAGGCTCTGCTTCGACTGCGGCAGGCATGCTGCCATCAGGGCTTGTTACCCGGACATTCTGCCGAATCCTCTACCAAAGTAGATCTCCTGATCGAGTCGCTTAGGCAGTCGACGGGAGCGGGCCATCGCGCGCTCGTCTTCTCACAGTGGACGTCCATGCTCGATCGGATCGAACCCCATCTTCATGAGGAGGGTATCTCTTTTTGTCGGATCGATGGATCGACCGAGGGGCGTGGCGACATCGTTGAGCTCTTTCAAAATCCAGACGGGCCGTCCGTGATGCTTCTGTCTCTAAAGGCCGGCGGTTTGGGGCTGACGCTGACCTCGGCTGACCACGTCTACATCGTTGACCCTTGGTGGAACCCGGCCGTGGAAGATCAGGCGGCAGACAGAGCGTACCGAATAGGCCAGCAGAACCCGGTAATCGTGCATCGCTTGGTGGCAAAGGATACAATAGAGGAGCGAATTCTCGAGCTTCAGGAGCGAAAGCGGGCGCTTCTGTCGGCCGCGGTTGGGGCCGGAACGGGGGCGACCCTGTCCCGTACGGAGATCCTGGAGCTTCTCGGATAATCCAAAAGCATAATAAACCTAATTGGTTATGTAGCGTAATAAGCTGAAGCAGATTCCACCCGGAAGGCGATCAGTGTTCAGGAGTTCGGCCTGTGTGAAGTTTGGGCCGGAGTGAACTGATGCTATCAGATAGAGACGCCCGACAAACCGCACGATACGGACGAAGTCCCAGAGCTGCACGCGTTGCCCCAGCGGGGCGACTGATCAGGAAAGCTGCAGGTCCGCGGATTCTCTCTATGGAGCCGGCGAACGACGATCGAGTCCGCAGAGTAGTTCGCATGCCACATCCTTCGGCCATTCGACGAACAGCTCTTGGGTTTGGTGGGCTCGCCATCGGAGTCTTAGGAATATGTGTGGCCACACCGAGCCTATCGACGGAAATCGCGCGTTCTCGCTCCACATTCGTACCCGTGGAGTCCGCTTCCTCTGTGGGGCCCGTAGCATCGGCGGTGGCAATTCAGCATTTATCCAGCGACCTTCCACTTCGAACGGCAGAGGCCTTTGTAACGAGTGGAGAATCCCCCGTTCATCGGAAGCCCGAGCGCACGCGCACCGGGGCTCTGCAGCACAACGGCTCAATTCAACAAGTTCGTTCTGGAGCTCGCGTGTCGCAGGCCTTGGCGGAGTTCTCAGTGCCCGTTGAGAGGCCGGAATTGGTGCCGGTCGCAATGGTCTCGCAATCGAAGCCACAGTCAGGTCGCGGGACGGATCACGTTACCGCCAAAATTCGGTCAATCGTCAAAAAGTACGCACCTAAGCATAAGAATCCGCACCTTCTCGCGGAAGTAATCGTTCGAGAGAGTGCGGTTCAGGGATACGATCCGCTCTTCGTTGCGGCCGTCATCAAGTCTGAGAGCACCTTCAATCCAACGGCTCGGTCGCACAAGGGAGCGCAGGGTCTCATGCAGATCATGCCAGCAACGGGTGCGTGGCTGGCAAAAAAAGAGGATCTCCCTCACGGCAAACTTACTAACCCTGGTCACAACTTGAAGCTCGGAATTACCTACCTCAAACAACTTGAGGCGGAATTTGACGGCAATCGAGTGTTTACCTTGGTAGCGTACAATTGGGGCCCGGGCCATCTTGAGCGGGCGGCGAACGGAAAGCGCAGGATTCCAGCAGAGTGCCTGACCTACGCAGTAAAGATTTTAAATGACTACCGTCGCTGGAAGGCGGGAGTTATTTAGCACATCGCCGCAACTGACCAGGCTACACCACCCTGCTAGGTCCGCTGCTCAAGGAGTGTTCTTCGGGGTGCCGTTGTCGCGCTGGAATTTTCTCGACCAGACGCAAGTCTCATCGTAGAATTCTCATATGAAAAAGCACGACATCCACATCGACGATGATGACGATACTCCTGCGGTCACAGAGCGTTCCGCGATAGCCAAGGAGATCGAGAGCTTGCAGTCCACCATTCTCCGCTTCGCGAACGAGCGAGAGCGGCTTCCGCAGCCGCTTTTCTGGTCCTTGTTTAACTCCCGTATCAAGGAGATCAAGGAGAGGAAGGAGGTTGAGCGATTGTGCAAAGAAGCGCTTGGAGAGCTTGAATCGTAGGAAGATGAGGAGCTGCTGTGAGCGTGAGTGTTAAAGACCGTTTCGCTCAGCTGAGGGACGGCGATGTTTGAGCGATTAGTACAACATGTGGATCG
>JBIIYC010000226.1:0-3793 GCA_044347025.1 Bdellovibrionota bacterium | reverse complement strand
ATATCAACGGAATCAATATCGCAATCGCATCCCTCGTGAGAGACGCACACTACGACCGATGGTACGGGCACGATATGCAGCCCCGCTCGTACGACAACGAGACACAGGCCATCGATCGTGTCGTACGAAGCATTCTCTCCTGGGATGCATGCCAAAAGGCCGCTGCTGAGCTCAACGTCTCGGAGATTACGCGGGCCCTGACAGCGAGGGAGACTGGTAAAGTTGAGGATATGATGCGACACGCAGTGGTGAGCGCACACAACCATTTCGACCGTATGTATCGCGGCTGATCCAACGGAGATCTCATGCCCACCTTTCATTTTCAGCAGTTTGTATCCGGTTGGATTGAGCACTCTCGCAGTGGCTCGTGGAGCGAGCGCCGTGGGCCTTTGATCCTCGCATGCCTCGCATTGTGGGTTACACTCGCACTAACGAGCGTGGAGGTGCGCGCGGCTCCATCCACTACGATCGGTGTTTCAACATCACTAACCGGTCCAGCATCGAACTACGGCATCGACATTAAAAATACAATCGTCTTCGCCAATAAGGTGCTGGCTGGAAATGCATACAAACTCGTGATTGAAGACGACCGGTGCGATGGCAAAACAGCAGCCTCGGCTGCAAAGAAGCTCGTTGAGATCGACCGGGTTCAGGCAATTCTCGGATACACCTGCAGCTCCTCTCTCATGGCGGTTGCTCCATATCTGGAGCGAAGCAAGGTCGTTGCCATCGCAGCCGGCACAACGGCCCCTCAGATAGCCGATGCTGGGGAGTACATCTTCCGCACGATTCAAGGTGACGCCGAGGGCGCTCAGCTGATATTCGAGAGAGCTATCGGGAACTATAAACGTCTCGGTATTCTCTCCGCGCAAACCGAGTGGAACGAAGGTATCCGAGCAAGCATTGTCACCCTCGCTAAGGGCTCAGCTCTTACCCTTCAGGTCGAAGAGGTCATTCCACAGCCGTATGAATACAAGAGCTCATTGCTACGCCTTATCCGAAGTGGCGCAGACGCGTTGTTTCTGAACGTGATGCCAGAGGCCGCATTTCTTGCTGCCCTCAAACAGGTGCAGGAACTCCACTTTCGCGGCGATGTGTTGGCGTTCTATCACCCGGGTAGCGAATCGTTTCGGCAAAAGGCACGGGGCGAACTCCCTCCGATCTACTACATCGATAACGGCTCCCCTCAGGAGATCTTCACCCCGGAGGGCCGAGAACTCCTTGCTCAATTCGAGCGTGAGTACGGCCGCCTGAATAGCGTTCCCCTCACCTTTGCGTCTGCATTCGAATCATTTCGGGCGATTCACGAGGCGATTAAGAGCGGGAGTCCGAGCAGAGAGTACCTTCTCGCTCATTCATTCAACGGAACGATCGGAACATGGTCATTCGATAAACGTGGAGAGATGCTCGGCCTAAACGTTCGCCTCATTCGATACGCCCCGTAGCGACTATTGTGGCGTGGTATGCGCACGCGATGCCAGTGCGCTAGCACTCCGGTGTGGCGCTTGCTATTGGTTAACCCGCCCGATCCAATACGGTAGCAGGATCGACGGGGGTGCCGTTCTTGCGAGTCTCAAAATAGAAATTTCGTCCCTTGGAATCGGGCGCTGAAGTAACTCCGACTGCATCTCCTCGCTTAATGAGGTCTCCTTTTGCGACGAAGGTTTTACCAAGGCGCCCATACAAAGAATAACTGCGAGAGCCGTGATCGAGAATAACCACCATCTCATACCCTGGCATCGTCCCGGCAAACGCTACTCGACCTCCCAGCACCGCACGTACCTGGCTCGCCTCCGGAGTCTTAAACTCGAGGCCCTTACTGAAGATCATGTCCTCAAACTCGGTCACTTTTGATTTTCCAAACTTTTGCAAGACATCGCCGGTGACAGGATAGGTGACTCGGACAGTCCGTCCAAAGAGTCCCTCGGGATGAATCACGTCATCCCCTGCCCCTGACTCTACATTGCTCTGATCCGCCCGCTTTACACCCTCACCGGCAGGTGGTTTGGGGGGAGAAATCGACGGGACCGGAGTTGCTCGAATGTCATCACGCTGCTCAGCCTCAATCACAGGGCTGTCGACCGTGGTAATCTGCTGCATCAACTCCTCAAGCTTCGCGGCTTCTCCCTTGAGCACCGATAGCGACTGCTGGGCGGCCTGCTGCTTCTCCTTTATCTCCTGAATTACGGTCTGCAGTTTTGCCTGCTTCTCCTCGGACTCTACCCGCTTCTTTTGTACCTCCTGCTGCAGGCGCGCCCCTTCTGAGAGTGCCTTATCGAGCTCCTGCCGACTCTGCATAAGCACAGAGACTGCACGACGCACCTCTTGAAAATGCGCCTCGTCGTATTGGCGAATCGCACGTGCGTACACCGCCAACTGCTCGATGTTGGAACCTGCAAGCAACCAGGCTGCTCCTGATTGATTTCCGCTCGCGGTGTTTGCGTAGAGCGCCCGCAATCGGGCTCGGATCCGCGCCTGCTCCTCAAGCACCCTCGCCTCCGCGGCCGCCACCTTTGCTTCCAGCTCGGTCCGCTGCTTCGCTACAGCCGCGCCTTTGGTGGCCAGGGAGGACTCCTCTCCGCGCAGGGTTTCGATCTCCCCCGCCAAGGACTTCTCCTCTTTTTTTAGTTTCGCAAAATCGCTCTTAAGCTTTTCAATCGTACGCTTGGTAGTGGCCACTTCAAGTCGAATCGTCTGTAAGCGAGCACCCACATCGTCACTCTTCTGTGCTTCAACATGTCTGCTGGTAACGACACTCACAAACAGCGCAAGACATGGGCCTAACACCAAGCTCTTCAGTAGTATCGACGTTGCTGGTCTCCGCATAGGGTTAGCTATCTTCCAAGAAGCGCCGTACTGCCAAAAAGCTTCCAGTCACTCCCACTACGGCTCCAGCGATAAGAACCCCAACGATATGGATCCCCGGTATAAACTCGAATGATGGAAGCACCAGCTGGAGCACGGTTGCATCATTTAGAAAGCTGCGACATACGAGGAAAACCCCGAGCACCCCGAGGACCCCGACAGCAGCACCTAACAACCCCTGCGCCAATCCTTCCAACATGTATGGAGCGTAGATTGACCCGCGCCGTGCGCCAACGAGCTGCATAATCTCAATCTCGAGGCGATGGTTGTATAGAGCCAGCTTAATCGTGTTTGCAATAATAAAACCGGCGATGATGAAGAGAAACACCATTCCCGCCGCTCCAACAATCTGGATCAGGCGTATCATCTTTCGGATCTGAGCAACGCCGCTTCTACTGTATCGAACGCTGTCTACCTTTGCATGACCGGAGAGTTTCTCGACTATAATCCCATAGAGCCGCTCCGCCTCCTCTGCGGATGCCAGCTTCACATTCAGAGACGCCGGAAGTGGATTATCAACCTCAAGCCCCTCAAGCATGCGCGCGTCATCTCCAAGCATCTTTCGGAAGGATGATAGTGCCTGTGCCTTATCGGTGTACGTCACCGAGAGACCTGGTGCTATCTGCCTAAGCTGAGCAGCCATCCCGTCAATCTCCGACTGCGATGCAGCATCCTTTAGGAAAACCATTACCACCATCTCGCCACTCTCCCGGGCCACCGCCGTCGAGGAGTTGTGGACAAAGAGTGAAAAGATTCCCAGGAGGAAGATGGCTACGGCGATCGTCACGACCGTAAGAATATGAGTCACACTGGAGCGGCGCACATTCTCGTAGGCCTGACTCACACAGTGCAATGCTAGAGCTGAGAGAGAAACCTTGTGGACCGACTGTCCCTCGCTCCAGATCGCCGTTATTCCGATCGGTGTTCG
>JBIIYC010000224.1:0-3805 GCA_044347025.1 Bdellovibrionota bacterium | reverse complement strand
CCGAGGTCATAAAACATGGTCTGAGGGACAAACGCTGGGAACGAGACCAACAGTAATAGAAACAGACTATCGGGACGGGCATTTAGTCTACGCAGCCGCCAGACAGCCGCCCCAACGCACCCCAACCACATCCCACATACCCCGATCTCCCAGGCCTGCTGAGAGAGCCCAAGGACGCCGTTGAGCGGGAGATGCCCAGCAAAGCCTGTCATCTGGAAACCATCGAGAGACGCTCGGATCGGCGAGAATTGCCGCATTCGTTCGAGCCACGGGAGAAACCATTCGCCTTTACACACCAGATAGCCTATGGCGTACTGAAGCAGCAGCACCGCCCCAAGTCCGGCGCAAAACCAAAGCCCCCCCGAAATAGCCGCTACACTTCCCACAATTACTCCAATTTGCGGCTTATAGAAGAGAAGCCCCGCCACACATCCACTGAGAAACATCCTGCCATTGCCGAGCAGATGCCGCATAAGAACGATTAAGGAGATAGAAATCGTCGTATTCTGAACACCGACAACAGAGATTAGAACGGGGACCGAAAAGATGATGAGCCCCCATCGTTCGAACCACTTGTCCTTCGCAACTGAGCGTACACACAACGCAAGCAGTGTAATCTCGAACACCGCTATTAGCCATCGAAGGGGCACCGGTGGAATCCAGGCGACACTCGCCATTACGACCGCCACGAGTGGTGGATACATGGTGGGAAAGACCTCTTGGCCGAGGGCGGGCCAGAAACGATTCTGCACCTCCCGCTGATAGTCAAGATCGTAGAGGTGCGCACCGTTCCCCTCCAGCACCAACCTTCCGAGACCGTAGAATCCCGGGAGATCTCCGACAAACAACATGCCTGTCTTATCTTCGGCGAAGTAAACCGTGTAGGCGACTGCGATGAACACCGCGATCGATAGCGCCAGAACTACTCTCTGACTTCGCTCTCGGAACATGAAAACTCCTTATTCGGTCTTCAGCGCCCCAGATTGTATGGCGCGAACGCTCGCGTCGAACACTTCGTCGACACTGATGGCTTCGAGACATCGATTTCTGGTGCACGGACTCTGTCTATGGTTCTGTGCCGAGAAACAGGGGCTACATGCAAAGTGTGCATACAGTGAGGTCGTTGTATCTCCGAGGGGTGCATATCGCCTGGGCGTTTCCGGACCAAAAAGAATAACGCTTGGAAGCTTCACCAGTGGCGCAAAATGCGCCGGACCACTGTCATTAGACACCAATACGGCTGAGAGTGAAAAAAGCCCGAGCAGCTCCCGCAGAGATGCCGTAATTCCACAGAGATTGATGATTCGATTCGGCGACAAAGACCCCTCGCAAATTTGTTGATGGTACCGGACGCTCCTCTCAAGTCCGATAATCCCGACGACAACCCTAGGATCCCACTCAAGCAACCTCGCCACGAGCAAACGATACGACTCAACTGGCCAACCCCGAAGCTCTAACAATCCCGGGTCAGGATTGATTAACACTATAATAGGATCACTAGAAAATTCGGTCGAAACAGTCCGCAGGCGTTCAAGCGCCAGACGCCTTTCTGCCGTCACGTTAACGGTCGGTAGCTCCGCTTGGTATTGTATAGGAGCTTTTACGAGTGGCTCCTCCAGTTGATTCTGTCGCGTTGCTTCAAAGAGAGCCGCGAAGTTTTGTGAAATGTGGAAATGGGGATTATAGGCTACTCGGTGAGTTAAGAAATTACCCCGATATAGTCCCTCCTCTCGATACTTATGAAACCCCACAGTGCACGGGGCCCCAAGAAAGAAAGACATAAGTGCCGTGCAACGGGAGAAAAGCTCCATGTCGATTACTACGTCAAAGCGTAGCAGGCGCAACTTGATAAGGGTCTTGAGGGAAGATGCGATGAATCGCAAAAGATTTTGGTCCTCGATAACGTGGATATGCTGCTCTTTCAGAACGCCCAGTAACTCGATACTTTCGACGTTCCGCCGAAAGATTAAGAAGTGAACCTCTGCGTCCGGATACAACGCTCTTGTTTGCTTTAGGGTTGGATACGCGAGAATGGCACTCCCCATCTCGCTGAGCTCGATGTACAGCACTTTCGAGGGAGAGTCCGCTCTCTTCCGCCGCGGCGATATGAGAGAAAACGCCCTGTGCACGACAGAGCACAATAGGCAGAGAGGGACACCTACCCAATAATCTATGCGTTGCATCGTGCGAACATTCATACGGCCCTGACTGTACCGGATATCGAATACCCCAGCCAGCCCGCGTTTTTCGCCTGCGGATAGATCCACACGCTCATGTGCTGGCTAGCAGGGTGGCTCGTGACCCACCGCGGGTCCCAATTGGATTCCCAGGTCTCGAAGGGTGTCAAAACATTTCGCACAGGGACCGCGAATACGATCAGACGGCCATCGTGCGATAGCCGCCCCCGTTCGAAGTTGGCGTAGCAGCTAGACGTCCCGCGAAAAGACCACTACCATCAGACGCAGCGCGCTCGTATGAGCATACATTGCCGACACATCGGACGTGGAAACAGTATTCACTCAGGGGATCGTGGCACCAAAATCTACCATATATCATTTTTCAGTCGATCTCTCGGACATGGACAGAGGGGTGTACGAGACCTTTAAACTTCCAGTCGCTCTTCATCCATCCGAGAGCCTCGAATATATGGTGATGCGTGTTCTCGCATTCGCCCTGGAATTTGATGAAGGGATACAATTCTCGGCCGGACTGGGCGCGACAGAAGATCCCCCACTCGCTATTACGTCGCTGGATGGTAGCTACCGGGCCTGGATCGAGATCGGCTCTCCAAATGCCGAGAGAGTTCACCGAGCCGCAAAGATGGCTGAGCGGGTAGCTATTTACTGCCATCGTTCGGCTCATGTTGCACACCAACAACTATCTCAACAATCGATCTATCGAGCCGCGGAGATCCCTTTCTATTCCTTCGACGACGGCTTTATCTCGGAATTAACATCGCTGCTGGACCGCAGAAATGAGCTCTCCCTCTCTCGAAGCGAAGAAACTGTATACGTTCAACTCAACGGACATGACTGCGTATCCGCTATAACCGAACGGCGACTCGGATAGTGTCTTTGGAACCGAGATACCTCTGGGGGTGCTCCCGATTCTCAAGTGGAATCCGCCGTGAACCTGCGGTAGACTAGACCCATGACCACAGGTATGGTTCTTGGCAAGTTCTATCCTCCTCACCGGGGGCACCAGCTTCTCGTTAGCTTTGCGCAAGCGTTTGTGGACGACCTCACAGTTATCGTAGAGACAAATCGCACCGAATCGATTCCGGGCGAGCTACGATTCAAATGGATGCAGGACCTCTTCCCTCGTGCACGGGTCGTGCACCTAACGGATGAAAATCCGCAGAGCCCAGAACAGCATCCTGATTTTTGGAACATCTGGCATCAATCGATCCGGCAGTTCATTTCCACAGGCCCTGACTACGTCTTTGCATCGGAGGAGTATGGCGAGCCACTCGCGAAAACCCTTGGTGCCACCTTTATTCCGTGCAACATCGAGCGCGACATCTTTTCTATAAGCGGAACCGCGGTGCGCGCCGATCCTCTTGCGAACTGGGATCTTCTTCCTGAAATCGTGCGCCCGTACTTCTTGAAACGCGTCTGTATCGTTGGAGGAGAGTCTTCTGGAAAAAGTACGCTCGCCCAAGCTCTGGCATCTGAGTTCAAGACTAAACACGTCCCTGAATACGCCCGTAGCTACCTTGAACGTCGTGGCGGAGTATGTGAGAAGCATGACATGATTCCGATAGCTCGAGGGCAAATTAGCTTAGAAGTAGCCCTAGCGCGCGAAG
>JBIIYC010000223.1:0-3817 GCA_044347025.1 Bdellovibrionota bacterium | reverse complement strand
CTTTTTTCAACAGAAGTTACAGACCCTCGCAAACCACCTGCACACTACCCAAAAGCCGCTCCGCATCACCCTACAGAGCTTTGCTGCGAAGCTCTCTCCAACCGGACAATGCAACCTCGATGCAACTCTTCAACAGAAGCCATTAACGTCAAAATCGTCATCGATTGCAGGGGGTGCTCGTGCGTAAGACAACCGAAACAGATTCTTCGCGTAGATCCAAGACCTGGGATAAGCTCTCTGCTCTCATCAGCGCGGACGTGGCGATCGACCTTGGAACCGCAAATACCCTTGTCTATGTGAAGGGATTAGGGGTTGTCCTTAATGAACCCTCTGTTGTGGCCATTGACGCGGAAACCGATGAGATTCTTGCTGTCGGTACCGCTGCCAAGCAGATGTACGGAAAAACGTCCCGTGCCATTCGATGCGTGCGGCCGATGCGAGACGGAGTTATCGCTGACTTCCGCGTAACCACCGAGATGATTCGCTGGATGCTCGGTGTAGTTAAGAATCGCTGGTCCCTTGTGCGGCCACGAGCGATCATCGGCGTGCCGTCGGATATCACCCAAGTCGAGAAGCGTGCCGTGCTCGACGCTGCGTTGTCAGCAGGAATGCGCCAGGTGCATCTCGTCGAGGAATCGATGGCGGCAGCTGTTGGAAGCGATCTGCCGATCGAGCAACCCGTCGGCAGCATGGTCGTCGATATCGGTGGCGGCACAACCGAGATTGCAATCGTGAGCCTGAGTGGGACGATGTATAGCCACGCGATTCGAGTGGCAGGTGATGAACTCGACGAGGCGATCCAACGGTACGTTCGTCAACGGTGCGGACTTGAGATCAGCATCTTCGAGGCCGAGCGCGCAAAGATTACCGTAGGCTCCCTTCTCCGTCATGCTCCCATGTTGACGATGACTATCTATGGCCGAGATGTGACATCGGGGATGCCCCGAGCGCTGGAGATAACGAACGAATCGATCCGTGCAGCACTTCATGAGCCGCTCTGCGCTATCGTAGGCGCGATCTACACGGCCCTAGAGAATGTCAGCCCGGAAGTTGCCCAGGATATCCTTTCAAATGGGGTACACCTTGTCGGTGGCGGCTCGCTTCTGCGCGGACTCGCCGAAAAACTGACTGAACGTAGTGGCATCCGATTTGTGCGCGATTCTGATCCGCTCAGCTGTGTGGTCCGTGGCGTAGGGCGCATCGCCGAGAATCTAGATTCTCTCAAAAAGCTCTGCATGCAGGATTTGGCAGCATAACGAATCTTCGTTAACGGTATCGGCACGAACTACGTACGTCGTCGAGCAAACCACCTCACTCAGACTCCTGCGACCGAACTTCTTTCATTGGAGACGTACTATCCCCCGTTCGCGAGCGCACCGGGAAGAGCCATGAGCTACAACTTGCATACCCCAGAGTAAGGACCGAAGCACTCAGTAGCGCTGCTAGTGGTATCGCCCAAGCTCCGTGGAGGTTGAAGCTCATGTACGGTAGGTCGTGCAGATAGATCAGCCACTCACTCAGAGCCACATTGATCCACGAAACAACTCTCACGCTCGCAACTCCACCGGGAATACCTGCTACCAGCAACGCAAGCCCAACAAGCCCCACAGCGCAGTTGAGCATGGACCACGGGCCAGCCAATACGAAGTTTAGAAGAACGCTCACTACTGAAAACGACCCACTCCAGAGCACCATGACACAACTGGTGCAGAGCCACGCACACACCGTAACCCATACGCATGTGCGCAACTTTCGCCCGGCTCCAAGCTGCATTCCGATTCCGATTCCAAGCAACGCCGAAAAGGTCAGAAGCACTCCGATCTCCAGAGCGCACCACGGCCAGATAATCTGCATGACGAGAAGCGCAACGCCCCACCGCTGTGCAAATCGCGCCCCAGTTTCAGTCAGAAGATGCGCACAGACACACCCTGCTGCGATAAGCGCACGTACCGCCGACATCTCAGCTCCGATCAGGAGCACGTACAGCGAAGATAACACGATGGCCGAGGCGAGCACCCAGACACGCCCGAGCCGACCGAGAGAGAGTCGACTACCGAGCAGTGACGCCACCGCCACCACCAACCCGAACACGAGGCTAACCTGATAGCCCGAAACGACGAGCAGATGCGTCAGGCCTAATCCTCGAAACGCACCTTCTACGGTAGGGCTCAGGATATCTTGAAATCCGAGCGCCATTGACAGTAAGAGTGCGGTACCCCGCTCATCCCCCACTCGCTCTCGCACACGGGCCACAAGTGCCTGTCGTATCTGCTGCATCACCGAGGGCCTACGTTCGAAGGGCGTCGACACGTAGCGCGCTTTACACTCACCGTCGACTCCATTTCGCCACAGCCAAGCTTCCCACGAGAAGGGATCTTGGGGCCGAGATACCGCTCGTACCGAGCCGCGCACCGCAACAACATCTCCGTCCCCGAGATCGGCGACGTTCCTCCACGGAAGATCGATGGCTCGGCAGCGTAGTCGAAACGGCTCTGGATGACCGAGACTCCGTAGTTCGAAAGTAACCTCGCCAGGCTTGGATCTGCGCGGCGTGCCATCGATCTCTCCTAGTACAACGACGTCTTGGCTCTCTAAGACCCGCATGCGACCGTAGAGGTGCGGATAGGCCGTGATAATACCTACCACCACCCCCACGAGACTCCCCGCCATCCTCACGCCCCGCGCGAGCAGTATCGCGGCTCCGATCAATGCCAAAACAAGAGCAGTCCAGATCTCGCCTCCGAACCACACGACGAACTGTCCAACAGTTACACTGAGCGCAAATCCTACCGCGGGAGCATAACTACGAAGTGCAGCCCGACTGGTTCTGAGATGACGGACTCTATCGAATATGCGACGCATGCTCTCGCTCCCCCCAACAATCAGCTAGTGGCCGGAAGTGGGGATCTGTGCGCAGCCGCGATAGCCCTCACGCACGTGTTTGTCGGCATACCTTTCTCATGTCCATCTCAACGTGCTCGCACATGCAAAGTTGTCCCCTCCGATCGCGCGTTGCTTTGACGAGGCCCTTACTTGTAATCGAGGCCATCAGTAAAAAGTTGCGCGTCCCCCCAACGAACCTGTCGTGCCGGGGATTTGGGGTCCGTCGCGGGGCTAACTCCTCTATAAGACTGCGCCTCAACCCTCATTCCGCTACTCGGCCCCTCCCCTGGTGTAGGGCGACACCTGTCCAAGCGCACACCAGACCACGGGCTTAACATACCACCATAAGGAGCCTGCGCTGTTACACACGACACACACCCAACGGACCACTGTGCCCACTATCCTCGCTACACCTTCGCTGAACAGCACTACATCGCGTGAAGCCTCCCCAGACCAGACCACGGCGCTTACCCCAGAGTCCACGACATTCAACCGAGCATCCAAAGTCACGACACACTCAATGCAGCTATACGAACGACACCTACCATCAGAGGTGCAAACCTTTGAGGAGCGTCGGGAGAGGCTCGCCCAGTACCACACCGTGCTCTCGGAGCTGCAGTCAGGAGCGCGACAGATCGATCCCACAAGGGGTGCAGATCAAAGGGGATCGGAGATTAACCTTGAGAGCCTATCACCGAACATTCCTGTCCTCGTGGTCGGAGACCTTCACGGTGAAATCGATAATTTCAAACGAATTCTCCTCGACCGCGACAACCTCTCTCGTATAGCGAATGGCGAACTCGTACTCGTTCTCCAAGGAGACCTTATTCATCCGGAGCATGGCGACCTCTATGATATGAACTCATCTCTCCAGCTCCTTGAGCTATTCATGAATCTCAAAATTGCTTTCCCTCACCATGTCGTGAGCCTCGTA
>JBIIYC010000222.1:0-3876 GCA_044347025.1 Bdellovibrionota bacterium | reverse complement strand
CAAAGGTCTCTGAGCCGGTACCAGTTCCCGCCGCTACGGGCTTGAGTACTTTACTCACCGAATTCATGCAGTCATTTCGGATACACGAGCCCGCCTCCGGATTACCAAAGGGAGTAAATCCAGGGGTGTTTGGACACATCTGTTGGGATGCTGTGCAGTATGCGGAGCAGATTGAGCTCACGAAGAAGCCGCATGAGGGACACAAGATCCCGGAGGTACATTTTACGCTCTTTCGCTACGTCATCGCCTTCAATCCGCTCCGAAACGAAGCGTATGTACTGCACAACGAGCCCGAATCCGAAGCGAACTCTGATAGAAGTGGTACAGCATTTGTGCAGATGGCCTTTGAGGGCGAGGTAAGAACATCGCCGTTTCAGAAAGTCGGTGCCGAAGAATCTGTGCTTTCGGACGAGGAGTTTTTGGAGCTCGTTCGGACGTGCAAGCGCCACATCGCGCGCGGAGATGTGTTCCAGATCGTTCCATCGCGGCGATTCATGCAGCCGTTTGAGGGGGATGAGTTTCAGGTGTATCGAGCTCTTCGTTCCATTAATCCATCGCCGTATCTTTTCTACTGCGATTACGGAAGTTTTCGTTTGTTTGGTTCTTCACCGGAGGCGCAGATCTCGGTGTCTAACGGTACCGCTACGATCTATCCATTAGCCGGTACCTATCCGCGCAGCGGAGATGACGCGTCAGACAAAGAGCGTGCGGAGCGATTATTAGAGGATGAGAAGGAGAATGCCGAGCACTGCATGTTGGTGGATCTGGCTCGGAATGATTTAAGTCGCCACTGTCGTGGCGTTCACGTCGAGCGCTTCCGAGATGTGCAGTATTTTTCCCACCTCATTCATCTTGTGTCCAAGGTCTCAGGGCGTCTCTCCGAGGCGTCATCAACGGTGCAGATCGTGTGTGATACCTTTCCAGCAGGAACGCTTTCGGGAGCACCGAAGCACAGAGCCATGCAGCTCCTTGACCGGTATGAACCACACGGTCGTGGACAATACGGGGGGTGTGTTGGTTTCCTGGGCTTTAACGGCGATGCGATTTTAGGCATCTGCATCAGGTCGTTTCTGAGCATACACCACACTCTCGTATATCAAGGAGGTGGTGGTGTAGTTCATGATTCCGTTCCTGAAACCGAGCTACAGGAAGTGCGCACCAAGTTAGGAGCATTACGGGCTGCGATTGAGAAAGCAACTACGTTGTCCCGATAAGGAGATGCTATATGAAGATTCTAGTGATTGATAATTACGACTCATTTACCTACAACCTCGTTCAGATGTTTGATAGCTTCGAAGGCTCTATTGTAACAGTCAGACGAAATGATCAATTTGAACTCTCTGAAGTGGAAGCTTTCGATAAGATCGTGCTCTCTCCGGGCCCGGGAATTCCGTCGGAAGCTGGGTTAATGCCCACGGTAGTACGGGAATTTGGACATCGCACAAGCATTCTCGGAGTGTGCCTCGGACACCAGTGTATCGGCGAGGTATACGGAGCAACCCTTGAAAATATTGCAGTGCCCCTTCACGGTAAAACCAGAAAGATAACGGTAACTAGCCCTGACGAGGTGCTCTTTTCCGGATTACCAACGAGCTTCGATGTTGGTCGGTACCACTCCTGGGTAGTGAAGAATGCGGAGATTCCGGACGATCTGGAAGTAACGGCTGTTGATGCAGATAACCAGATTATGGCTCTTCGTCACAGACGGTTTGATGTGCGCGGTGTCCAGTTTCATCCAGAGTCGATTCTGACCCCCCACGGTTATGAGATGCTTTCCAATTGGATTCACGCATGACGTCATGTATCGAAGGAATTCTTGACGGGCAACGGCTCTCGGTTGACGAGAGTCGTTCCCTGATGCACATGATGGTACGCGATGAGTTTCCGCTTGCTCAGGTAGCCGCGATCCTGACAACGTTCCGGGTACGAGGAATGAGTGTAGATCTGCTGGATGGATTTTCGCAGGCGCTCCTCGAGCTTGCGACTCCGGTTGACCTGGGCTCGTATGACCTGATCGATGTCTGTGGTACCGGTGGTGATGGTAAGAACAGCTTTAATATATCGACTACGGTTGCATTCATACTGGCTGGTGCTGGCTATACGGTAGCCAAACATGGAAATGGCGCGGCATCTTCCTCGTGTGGTTCCTCTAATGCGCTCGAAGCACTCGGTATATCCCTCACAGCGGATAGTGCCCAGTTGCGCCGGTCCCTGGAGGCTAGTGGGGTCTGCTTCCTCCACGCGCCTCTTTTTCATCCCTCGTTGAAGCGAATAGGTCCCTTGAGAAGGGAGCTCGGGTTCAAGACCGTATTTAACGCACTCGGTCCGTTAGTTAATCCCGCGAGACCACAGCATCAGTGCACCGGGGTGTATAGCCTGGAGTTGCAGCGGCTCTATAGTGCGCTTCTTCAACGTAGGCAGGCGAATTTTGCTGTGGTGCATAGCCTGGATGGCTATGATGAGGTGTCGTTAACAGGTCCCGTGCGAGTTGTGACAAACCGGGGGAATTATGAGTTTTCGCCCGAATGCTTCGGATGTGAGGTGCTCTCATCCGAGAGCCTTCAGTCACCCGGAGGTATCCAAGAGAGTGCCGTACTTGTTAAAGAAATTCTTGAGGGCCGCGCTTCTCCGTCTCATGAGGATGTAACCTGCGCCAACGCAGCGCTCGCCATGTGGAGCTATGAAGGAAAGGGAGCAATTGCGGAGTACATGGAGAAGGCGCGCGAGAGTGTGCGGTCAGGAAGAGCGCTACGAGCGCTCAAACGGAGCCAAGAGGTATGAAAAATATCTTAGACGAAATAATTGCCTATAAGCGTAGAGAGGTGGTGGACCGAAGGCTTCGAACGCCAGTCACAGAATTGGAGCGGAGCACCTATTTTGGTCGTTCGACGAGCTCCCTCTCAGACGAGCTAAGGCGCCCCGATCGAGTTGGTGTTATCGCCGAGATTAAGCGGCGTTCTCCATCAAAGGGGATACTCAATTCAGACATCTGTGTGGAATCGGTCTCGGCGGGTTATATTAAAGCCGGGGCCTCGGCGATCTCTGTTCTGACAGACTTCGAGTATTTTGGTGGAACGAGCGCAGACCTCATATCGGCACGAGGAGCACATACGAGTCCAATCCTCAGGAAGGATTTCATAGTCGATGAATACCAACTCATTGAAGCCAAATCTATCGGGGCCGATGCGATATTACTTATCGCAGCGGCATTACGGCCCGAGGAGGTCCGCGGTCTCGCGGCCACAGCACGGGCCCTTGGCCTTGAAAGTCTTCTCGAAGTGCACTCTGAAGAGGAGCTACAGTCGCACGGTTGCGATGAGGTGCAGGCAATTGGAGTAAACAGCCGCGACCTACGCACGTTTGCCGTTGATGTAGGAATCGCAGAACGGATGATCGATAGGATTCCGAAGGGGGTAGTTGCGGTAGCAGAGAGTGGAATCACTACAGCCGACGATCTGATCCGTTTACGGCGAGCAGGTTACCACGGTTTTTTGATAGGGGAAGCTTTCATGAGGCAGAGCAAGCCTGAGGATGCATGTCGTTTATTTATTGAAGCGGCTCATCGTTTGCAAGCGTCTGTACCAGGAGAAGTGCGCCATGCGTAAAGCTGTTATCAAGGTGTGCGGCATGCGCGACCCGAGCAACATCGCAGAGGTGGGGGCCTGTCTTCCCAACTACATGGGATTTATTTTTGTCCCGGAATCTCCTCGATTTTGTGGTCCACGGCTGGAGCGTGCAACGCTCGAATTGTTGCCTGCGTCCGTTAAGACCATCGGCGTGTTTAGAAATGCAGAACTAGACGAGGTTGTTCGTATCGTGAACGACTTGGGCCTGCATGGGGCTCAGCTACACGGTGACGAAGACCACTCGTATATC
>JBIIYC010000221.1:0-3912 GCA_044347025.1 Bdellovibrionota bacterium | reverse complement strand
CTCAGCGCCGCTGCTGAAGAAGGTTGTGCGATGCGGCACGACGAGCCTCCGCGACGTTCCGGACAAATTTGTAGCTTTCGGCCTCACACCCAAACCAGCGAAAACAGTGAAAGCGCCACTGATCGAAGAGTGCTATGCGAACCTTGAGTGCAAGGTAGTCGATAGCCACCTTACCGATAGATACAACATGTTTATCCTTGAAGTCACAAAGGCGTGGGTGGATCCATCTGTCAAACACCCCACAATCCTCCATCACCTTGGCCGTGGGCGATTTCAGATTGCGGGAAAGACCATTACAACCGATGCTCATGTAAAGTAGATTCATTGGGGACCGTACGAGCCCCCGAGCATATACATGAATGCACACCACGAGCGCCGGTCGTTTTTTGAAAAATTCAAGAAAGAGGCTTTCCACGGCTTCCTATTGACCAGCTACTTCGCCTCCTGGTTTTCAGCGCTTTCACTTCTCGAATTTGCCTTGCTTCGAGAACATTCCATTTCGATTTCACCGTTTGGCTTTGCCGTTGTAAAGGCCGGGCTATGTGCAAAGTTTCTGCTATTGAGTGAGGCTGCGTATCCCCTCAAAGTCACACGCGCTCACGGGATACTCCTGCAGCTCTTCCGCCACTCAATCGTCTATATGCTGTTCGTACTTTTTCTCACCTACGTTGAAACCGGGGTCGATGGTGTACTTCACGGCAAACAATTTATCGAATCAGCACTCTCCTTTGGCGATCGGGATCCGGTCCGAATTATCGCCTCGGCACTCGTGTATTGGCTCATTCTGTGTCCATACCTGGTGCTACGAGGGATTCAGGATACTATCGGTTCACATGAAGTGAACGAAATACTATTTGGCAAGCGAAGATCTCAGTAGCGCGCAGGATTACTAGGGTAGATCAACAATCGACTCCATAGCGGGCGTCTTTGTTACTCGGCCGCGTCAATATGATTCTGCACGGAGATTCGCTACGGGCTCGGCAGCATCCACGGGAATTATTGCAATTGGTTCCAGAATTAGATCGGATTAGTCAATGCGCGGTGATATCCCCACAACAGCTTGTTTGCCGCGTAACGATCAATTGCGGGATAGCCCCGCATACCGGACCCTGTCTCATACAATATGTCGAGTCCATGATCGGATCGAAATATCCCATCAAAACCAACTTTAATAAGCGCTTTCATAATATCAAGTAGATCCCAATCAGCGGTAAGATCCGCATGGTCTGCCTCGTGGAACGAACGATCTCCAACCGTCTTCGTTACTCGCAAATGACACCAGGCGATGTCCGATGAGAACGTTTCTATCATCTGCAACAGATCATTTTCCGGTAAGGCGCCGTAGCTTCCCGTACAAAAACAGAGCGCATTTGCTCGACTTGGCACCAACGAGAGAATGGTACGAACATCCTCAGTATTACAGAGCATCGCCGGGAGCCCAAACGTCGACCATGGGGGGTCGTTTGGATGAACCGCCAATCGAATATTGAGCTCTTCACACACAGGAACAAGTGCCTGCAAGACACGGCGAATATTACCCCATACCGCATCCTTATCGCCGTATATCTCCTGCAAATGGCGGCACTCAGCCTCGCTGTATCCCTTACCCCAACCGGGCAAGTAAAGACCATGTGAGAGGTCGATAGCTTCCCAAGCGGCATGATCAAACGCGAGTCCGCGCGCTCCATTCGGATGGACCCACGCCAGGTCGGTGCGACTCCAATCGAGTGCCATCAAATGATAGGTAACCAGCAACTCAGGCTCCTCGGGCCAGACTCGACGAAGATTCTTTAATGTCTCAATGGTATTTGAAATGTGGGCATCTTGCTGGGGACCGCCGGTCTTCATATCAACCGACCAAAACACCGACTCGAACGGACCGACACGAAGACCATGATGATCGAGTTGCATGCGTAAGGCTCGAAGAGCCTCGAGTGTCCAGATTTCCCCGGGAGCGAATTGATCCAGATGAGTCACCACCCTGGGAGTGGGAGTCATCTGTCGCAGCCACGAGAGTGGCACTCGATCATTCGGACCATACCAACGAAATGCAGTCTCCATGCTACTGATCGTAGCAAGGAAGAGCTGCATTCGTCACGAGCGAAAACTTCTGTTATCCAGCAATCGCTTCTTTGTGATAGACCTTCACCGGGGGCTGGAGCCCGTTGACTACTTCTGGAGTGATAACGATCTCCTTGATGCCTGAGTTGCTCGGCACATCGTACATAACTTCGAGCATGCACGACTCGATAATCGAGCGAAGGCCTCGCGCCCCAGTTCTCTTTTCAAGAGCTTTATCCGCTATTGCGTCAAGCGCCTCAGTTGTAAAAGTAAGATCCACGCCCTCCATTGAGAGAAGCGCTTGATACTGTCGAACCAGTGCGTTCTTGGGCTTTGAGAGGATCTCAACCAAAGCAGCTCTGTCGAGCGGCTCAAGGCAGGAAACTACCGGCAAGCGCCCGATAAACTCAGGAATCATTCCGAACTTCAAAAGGTCCTCAGTCTCAAGCTGCGCAAGAGGGTTGTCTTTCTTTTCAACGATCGGAACGATATTCGTGCCGAAGCCCAAACTCTTCTTGCCGACCCGCTGTCCGATAATACGCTCGACTCCATCGAATGCACCGCCGACGATAAAGAGAATATTCGACGTATCAACCTGAATGAAGTCCTGCTGTGGATGCTTGCGCCCGCCTTTCGGTGGAACGTTTGCCTTTGTACCCTCTATAATTTTGAGAAGTGCCTGTTGAACTCCTTCACCGGATACGTCACGTGTTACCGATGGCGTATCACTTTTACGGGCGATCTTGTCTATTTCATCGATATACACGATTCCACGTTGTGTCTTCTCTATGTCGTAATCGGCAGCCTGCAAAAGATTGACGATGATGTTCTCGACATCCTCTCCAACGTACCCAGCCTCTGTGAGACTGGTTGCATCAGCGATTGTGAAGGGCACATCAAGCACTCGCGCCAGTGTTTGCGCAAGCAAGGTCTTGCCCGACCCTGTCGGTCCGATGAGAAGAATATTCGACTTCTGCAACTCTATCGCGCTTTTTGTCGTCTTGTTGTTCTGAATTCGCTTGTAGTGATTGTGCACTGCTACGGACAGAACTTTCTTAGCGTGGTCTTGGCCGATGATGTAATCGTCGAGCGCGGTCTTAATATCCTTAGGGGTTGGTACCGCCATCCGGGGCGCCTGCGTACCCGTATCCTCAAGCTCTTCGGTGAGGATGTCGTTGCAGAGATCAACGCACTCATCGCAGATGTAGACGGAAGGACCTGCTACCAGCTTTCGCACCTCTTCCTGTGTCTTTCCACAGAATGAACAGATCAGATTTCCGCCGCTTTTTCCGTTATCCTTTGCCATGGCCGTATCCCTTGAAAACTATAAGGAAAACCCTCTTATACGTTAGGATGCGCAAACCCCTTCAGACGATTGCGACTTCCTTATGTGAGGTGAGATGGAATCCGAGCGTAGGCCTCCTTTATTGAAGGGTCGGCAGCTCCGCGGGGGAGCTTTAGAAAACGGCTCGGGTTGTTATTGCGGGTTGATAGTTAATTATAGGCCCCCTCTCGACACGAGGAACTTGGAGCTAACAGCCTGCCAGGACAACACTTTTCGGCTGCGGAGCGCCGTGAGCAGAGCACGATTACGCCGCTGCAGATTCAGGCACCTCGGAAGGATGAGAAGGGTTCTAACCACAACCTGCGGTTCGTGGTAGGGTCGCGTAGCATCTGATGGGTTGGAGATTATCGACATCGATACTAGCCAACCGCCGTCGAAGCGCGGCGAGTAACGCAAACAGATCGCCGTGGCATCTGTTGGTACCTGGAGAAATTATGGAAAAATTCAAAGTAAACGATCGCGTGCGAAGACTACCCTACACGGTCACCGTGCCTAAGGACTCTGCC
>JBIIYC010000220.1:0-3943 GCA_044347025.1 Bdellovibrionota bacterium | reverse complement strand
GCGCGTGTTTAAAGCTGGCGATAAGGCAAAGGCTGAGCTAACCCGGGCGAAGCTGGCGAGCCTCAAGGAGCCGATCTATATGTTCCAGATGCGAAACAACTCGCTCCCGCAAGATCTCAAGTCGGCCGATGCCGATGACACCAAGGACTCGTGGGGACGCGAAGTTCAATACCGCCCCCTCGATGGTGGACGCTCGTATGAGCTCAAGTCGCTGGGCGCAGATGGTCGTGACGGTGGTAGCGGTGCAGACGCTGATATCATCGTAACGGGACCGTAAGTTCCGCCCGCACATGCGATACACGTGGACGCCAGGATCTGACAGAAAACACGAGCGAGGGTTTACGCTCGTGGAGCTCGTGCTCGTAATCCTAATTATCGGATTATCGATGGGGCTCATCTCTGTCAGACTTGGCGTCCTTGATTTTTGGCGAGAGCAAACAGCTCTACGAAAGCTGTCAGAGACGATCGTTCTTCTCAATACGCAGGCGGTGATGGACCAAGCCTTCTATCGCCTGGAGTTCGACCTGGAGAAGAACCAGTACAGGGTTGGAGTGATGCGACCGGAGGACACCATTACGCAGACAGCTAATGGAGTGAACCTCCCTCCTCTAGCGCTTGAGTTAGCGGCTCTCTTAAGTCCCGCAATCGCCGATGGATCAACGATGATCCCTCCACCTTCGATCCCTTCGCTTGCGCAGCCTACAACGCTACCCGGCAGATTAGTGTTTCTTGACATTGTGACACCACGTGGAAAGACAGCCCGCGGGGACAGCCGTGAAAACCCTTTTTTGATGTTCTCTCCGAGGGGGTTCTCGGAATTCGGCGTTATCCACCTCAGCTCCGGGGAAAATTCAGCGGTAACTATCCTCTCAAACCCGTGGACCGGACTGGCTGAGATATTCCGGGAATATAAGGATTTCGAGTGGACCCTCGGCAAACAGAAGCAATGATTCGTCAACGTTCACATCCGACAAAAGCACGCAGCTCGGAGAGCGGATTCACCTTCGTCGAGGTAATCGTAGCGCTGACTCTCATGGCAGTTGCCGCCGGTCTCTTAATCGGCTTGGAGGGAGCTGCTGTCCGGCGCACGATTCGAGACACCCAAGCACAACAGGCGATGCTCGCCGCCCGTCGAATCATGTCCGCCATCGAAACGATGAGAAACAACGAATTTACCCTTAGCAATCAGGACAACCAACCTATCGCGGAGGTTCTTCAACAGCTCGGTAGCCCCTCCACTGACGATCCATCCGAGAACAAAGCCCTTGAAATGCTCTCGGCAACCGTTCAGGTTGAAGACTGGGTACTTCCCCTACCGGAGACCGAGTCCACACCTCTCAAGCGCATATCCCTCAAGGTCTCATGGGGACAGGAACCGGATGAGGCCATTACAATCCTGTACCTGATGTCACTACAGCAAGGAGCTCAGTAACGAACGCTATGAAGGCCCGCATGCGACACCACCACGGCGGAGAACGAGCCTCTCAAGGCTTCACCTTACTTGAGGTAACCATCGCCATCGCTATTCTCGCGGTCATGCTGACCCTCAATTACAAGATCCTAAAGGGTGTAATCGGCGCTAAGCAACTTATCGACGATCGACGAGACGGAATGTATATCGCGAATTCGGTGCTCACGAGGATGGTTCGAGAGCTCCAACTCGCAGTGAAGCGGCCCATCCTCCCTTCCTGCGACTCAGCGATGGCACAGAATCCCGCTGCGAACCCCGGAGACACGCCTAATCCGACGGACCCTCAACAACCCGGTAGCAAACCAGTCCTGATCGGGGAAGCTGGTCTTAACGGGGCGAGCATAACGTTTCTCGCCAAGGAAGCGGGTCAATACATTCCCGACGGCGGTACGCACGCTGGCGTCGTGCAGATTACCTACCGAGTCGCAAAAGACCCTGAGCAAAAAGGCTCGGGGGACGATGGGCTCGTTCTTGTTCGCGAGGAGCTACCAAACACAAAGCCGTTAGCGAGAGCGTGCAAAAGCGTGCTGCGCTTCCCAATAACCAACAACCTCGTCGATCTCAGATTTCGCTTTTACGATGGTAAAACCAAGGAATGGAGCGAAGCGTGGACGGGTCAACAATCGACGAAGCTCCCCGAGATAATCCAGTTCACAATTTCATTAAAGAGCCCAGCCGGTGCAGTGCAGAGCTACACCACATCAGTGCATATCAACTCGATCTAGCAGGGTGTCGCAGAGCTTTAGGGCCTTGCGGCGACTATCGCTCACGTGCCGTCCGATATCCCGACCTACTTCGTCGGTGGCGGCAAGGGCTGCGAGAGCACGGCTCCCGTAACAACATACTTTGAATAGTGCACCACCCCAACATCGAGGTGAATAATACCACTTGAGAGAGCGGGCAAACGCACCGCCACTTTGAAGTGGTTCTCATTTTCTGTTGGAGTCAACCGTGCAACGTCGAACGCGAACCACACCTTCCGAAGTGGATACAGCGCCTTAAACACGCTCTCCTTCGCAGAGAAGAGCTTCACAGCCCGCTCCGTTCGCTTTTCGGGCTCTGAACGCACCCAATCAAATTCATCGGGATCGGCGAATCGAGCAATCAGCTCATCCGTATACCGCTCCTCCACCTCTTGAATATCAACACCGATCGCCGGCACGTCCTGCTGCCATGCGACGGCCGCGATTCCCACGCCGGAACTGTGCGAGATAGATCCAACCACGCCTACTGGCCAGAGAGGCTCTCGGTGCTCACCCCGAAGCACCGGGGTAACAACTGGGAACCCAACCTTCTCGAGCGCCCGGCGAGCCGCGGCTCGTCCAACCAAGAAGTCACCTCGACGCTTCTGGGATACGGCTTCCCCGAGCGCCTGCTCCTCAAGAGGGTGCAGCGCGAACCACGAGAGATCATCCTCGGAACAGGCACAAAACGATATCGATGAATTGGTAAATGGCGATTTTACTGACAGCTCTCCAGCACCCTGGGTAGCACTCACGACACAATCAACTGAACTACTCACATTCCCCCTTTTTCAGGAACTCAAGCTTCCCAAGGAATAGTCGGAACCAAACGTCAAGAAGTGGTTACCATCGGCCGTACCGGACCGAGGACCTAACGACCATCCTACCAGAAGAAGCGCGGGTCTGCAAAAGAGGGAATCTTGCGAGCCCCACCTAACAGCTTGAAATCAATACGCTTTAAGCATCTCCTGTTTATAGTTTAGGAAATGGCACAGCCAACAGCCGCCCGTGTAGAGCTGAGTTCGGCTCGTACCAACTCAGCGATCCCCTCCTCCACCGTATGGGTTGGAAAGTATCCCAGCGCCTCTTTGGCAAGGGAGATGTTAGCAAGCGAGTGCGGAATGTCTCCTTTTCGGAACGGCTCGTGTTTTGGCTGAGGGATCTCCTTGGCATCACAACCCGTGACGCGAGCCACCTCCTCACGCAACATCCCTTGGAGCTGCGCCAACGTTGTTGTTGCCCCGCATGCGATGTTTACGACTTTGTTAATAACCGCATTATCCGAGCCAACGGTGGCAGCCAGGATATTCGCCTGCACGACATTCGACACGTAACAAAAATCTCGGGAGGTCGAGCCATCACCGTAGACGACTACCTGCTCCCTTCTCACCATAGCTGCAAGCCACCGTGGGATAACCGCCGCATATGGACCGTTTGGATCCTGCCGCGGTCCGAACACATTAAAATATCGAAGACCAACCGTCTCCAGCTCGTATACGCGACCAAAGACCTGCGCATAGATCTCATCAATCCGCTTCGTGGCAGCGTACGGAGAGAGACAATTTCCGATCGAACCCTCAATCTTTGGCCCCTCGCCGATATCTCCGTACACAGAGCTCGAAGAGGCATACACAAACCGTCGAACGCCAGATACCCTCGCCGCCTCAAGCATATTGATGAACCCATCGACATTCGATTGGTGTGAAGCGATCGGATCAGAAATCGATCG
>JBIIYC010000071.1:0-13145 GCA_044347025.1 Bdellovibrionota bacterium | reverse complement strand
AAAGCTGCACGACCGAGAACTCACTTACAATCTACTTCAACAAGGAGAGTCGCCGACCTGGTGTTACCGTGTATTGCGATAGCGGAGACCTTGCGTGCCAAGCCCAGTATGTGTGCAATGCTGTCACTAACTCCACGTGCGTATATCAGACCTACGATTGCAGCACGGGTGCAGGTGGTTCATGGTATCCGCCCGATGGAGGCAGTGAAGGAGCCGGCTTTAACTTTACAGCTGCCACTACCTACTCTAATGGCAACATCTGCGCAGCAGATAATATCGGCCAGCTTGCCGTCTACGGACTCCAAACCGCCACGGGATTAACCACGGGCTATGCGTACTGGATACCTGGTGGTGGGAACGAATGCGGCGATGGCTTCGTGGTAGGTGGTGAAGGGTGTGATGATGCAAACAACGCAGACGGAGATGGATGCTCCGCAAGCTGCGCCATCGAAAGCGGATTTGTGTGCTCCGGTCAGCCAAGTAGCTGTTCGGCTCCCACATCCACGCCGACTCGTACGCCAACGAGTACTCAGACCTCGACAGCCACCCCCACTCGAACTCCGACTCACACCCCCACACTCACCCCGACACACACTCCGACTCCGACGCACTCTGCTACTCCTACCCATACCCCGACTCATACCCCCACCAGCATGAGCACTCCTACCCATACGCCCGCTAACACCCCGACGAGCACACCCACTCCATCACCGACCGCAACGCCCCCAGTTCCGATCCGCGCCGTTCCAGAGGACGCGGTAGAGGGGTTTATTCTATCTCCGACAGGGCAGCCATTCACTGAACCTGTCACGGTGTACTTGGTGAAAAGCGTTGGCTCTGGAGCATCGAGCACACGATTTGCCTTCGATATAAACCGCGTACTCTCTCAGGGACGATTCTTCTACCGAAGCACCCTGACCGATTCCAACGGATACTTCTTCTTCGATGATCTTCCGGCAGAGGGCTCCTACACTATCCGTCCGCATCTCGACACCTTTACCTTCGAGCCTGCTGAGCGATCAATCGCCACGGGTCAACTCACCACGCTGTTCAATGTGGAGCCGGAGCCGTTACCTGCGCCAGCATGCACAACGCGCAATCAAGCCTCAAGCGTTACCAAAGCCGATGCACGAGCGCTTACGCTCCAGCGCTACGTTCTGAGGACCATCGACAACGCAACTCAACGGCTCCCGAGACAGGTGCGAGATGGGGAGCTGCAAACCAAAATCGCAGGGGCCCTCGAGGTCGCGCAAGCCAGTACAGAGTTTGCCTACTTTGAGGTGATGAACGAGAGCTTTGCACTTCCTAAAATGACGCTCCTGTGTCCGACCGTACCACCAGGATGTACCACACAATCGTATCGAGCTACGATATCGAAGTATCGGTCACATCTTGTAACGCTCCGGCGTGCTGGACTGTATGCAAACCGGGCTGTGAGCGCTGCCTCGCCACGGGCACGTTCCTCCCGGAACGCAACCGCTCGCGAAATTAAGCGACTACACCGGACCGCACTTCGAGCTACCCTCCGTATGCCGAAGCAGAGCGTCGAGTGCCCGTAGAACCCGATTACGTGAAGGAGCGGTTACTGCGCCTCGAACTCCCGCATTCGGGCTGATATCGGCGCGATGAGATTCTGCCATCCTGGCAGACGATGCAGGGCGAGCGACCCAAACATGAGGTCCTCAATCGTGGTCGTCTGGTCACTGAGATAGGCCAGATCAACCTCTCCACGGAGCACCCCGGGGCAGAGCGGTGTAAGCCCGCCAGGGAACTGAGAGAGATACCTCACCCTTCCCTGCCACCGCGTAATACACAGCTCAATGGACTCCTCTGAGACCCCTTGACCACGCGCCTGCGCTCTGAACGCATTAAGCTCACACGCCTGCTCCGCACCTGGAAGCGAACGAACGGGGAGTCGCTTGAATGGACGACCGTCTTTCGAGTAGGAGACCAGTGTCTTCACAATACGATGTGCACTCCGGAATGCATCCCACGGGCCACGATGTGCGCAGGTAAAGATGCCCCGCGATTCAGAGACTTTGTAGCGTGCGGCCCAGTGGCCATCAACATCTCGGGAGCTAATCTCAGCTTGTAGCTGCCATCCAGCCTCAGACGCTGCCTGACCGCAGATAGTATCGACTACCGCAGAAGCAAGCGCCGATGAACCATACAACACGGTCACTTCAAGCCGCTGCTCCCCGATGCGTTGGACTGAGACAAACGAGCCGTCTGAGAGTTCAAAGGAGGCGAAGCGATCCCCACTTTTTGTCGTACGTGGAACCACCTGGTAGACGCGCTGCTCCCCGCCAGGACCGCTCTGTGGAAGCTTCATAACCGGCGTGCCTAATCGCGACGGCGGAAGAACTGCACCACTCGGATCGAGCACGATTCCCCCTACCCGAACCTCGTAGCTCCGATTAGCAAGCAGGTCCCGAAATCCCACAAGGTAGCAACCAGTATCTGATTCAGCTTCAACATAGGTTGGCTGCGCTGCGGCGAGGGCTGTCGCCCCCTCTTGTCGGGCTGCCAGGATCGTTTCCCGTATGAGCAGCCGTTCATCGAGATCACGATCTGGCACCCAACGCCGCGCAATCCTGCCTCCGAAACTCTCAACTCGTTGCGTATCCTCGGGGGCGTTCGCAACGAGATGCGGTGCCACTATCTTCTCAAGCCCCTGGAGCGTTGCCCGTCCTCGAAGCACCTCCATTGGACGGGTGCGCTGGAGATGCGAGATACGCGGCTTCCACGAAAGCGCACGATCCCCAAAAAAGGAGGGGTGGAGCACCAAAACTTTTATCTCTCTGAGCGCTGCTTGATGGGCGACAACAGCTGCCGTCACTCCTCCGCCGAGTATCAAGAGATCGAAATTTCTCCCGGTTGGAAGAGCGCTCAGGCTCTCTGCGCGCGTAGCGAGGGTTGCAAAGGGCGCGTCCCCATTCTTCGGATGTGAATCAAGCGCATACAGCGCAAGGATAGGATTACTCATAGATCTGCGCCCGCCATTTTCCTTTCACTGGCAACGTTATCTGCCACGAGCCAACTGCCATATCCGTAAACACACACTCCCCTTTGGGGGAGATCGGAACGCGCTTTTCAGACGAAAGTCCATCGACATTTGTCGCAACACACTCTCCATGCAACGCGCCAGTCGGTTGGAGAATAGTAACAACGATGCGCGCATTTCCGCCAACCACCCGAACCGCCCGCAGGAGCCCGGTTGCATCAACAACCTTGAGCTCCGCTGCAAACGCCGAGACCGCCAGCCCCAACGCGCACACGGTGGCAGTAATCCTGCCCACTCCTCGTACCATCGTCATCCTCCGATATCGCGTCGCACTCGTCGACCGCGTAGTTGAATCATATCGACGGCTTTGTACGCGGCACCACGGGCCTCGGCGTGGTCTGCGCCCAATCCTACCACACTCAACGTCCGTCCCCCTGTCGAAACGAGCGTGCCACCTTCATCACGCGCTGTCGCAGCGTGAAAGACGACCGTATTTGGCACAAGCGTAGCCAACTCTACGCCCGTGATCGGATCTCCCTTCACCGGCGACTCGG
This sequence comes from Bdellovibrionota bacterium, assembly GCA_044347025.1. Taxonomy (GTDB): domain Bacteria; phylum Bdellovibrionota_C; class UBA2361; order UBA2361; family OMII01; genus OMII01. Next base: position 9,587 of record JBIIYC010000071.1, on the reverse strand, counting down.
GATAGCCATCCGAGGCGATCACTACACATGTTGCGACGCTCCTACTCCACGCGAGCTCAGGGCGTGTGTCGCGGACTCCACTCATCCACTCGTACAATTCCACGGGATCGCTTGCAAGACGCGCCATAATTGACTGGCACTCCGGATCGCCCAAACGCGTATTATACTCTAAAACTCGCATCCCTGCCGTTCCAGGGGAGCGCCTTGAAACCATGAGCCCCGCGTACAGAAATCCTTTGAACGGCGTACCACGAGCACGCATGGTCTCTACAATCGGACGTGCGCAGTGATCCTGTATCCACGCAAGTTCTGCAGATGATATCCGCGTGGTCGGACACACGGATCCCATACCGCCGGTGTTGGGTCCCAGATCATCATCGAATACCCGCTTGTAATCGTGGGCAGGTGCTAACGGAACCACATCGACCCCGTTTGATGCGAAGATGCAGCTAACCTCTACACCCTCCAGAAACTCCTCCACCACAACCCGCTCAGCATTCAGAGAACCGAACAGGGCGTCGAGAGCCGCAGGGAAGTCCTTTGAATCGGTGACAACAAATACCCCCTTACCTGATGCAAGACCATCTGCCTTCAAAACGAGGGGCGCCCCGGTGGTAGCACAATACTCCTCAAGCGAGGAACGAGAGGTAAATACCTCGTAGCGCGCCGTCGGGACCCCGGCTTCGACCATCACCGCTTTTGCGAACGCTTTTGAGGTTTCAAGCTGCGCCGCTACCTTTGATGGACCAACGATGGGTAGCTTGTGCCTTTCAAAGGCATCGACGATCCCTACTTCGAGCGCGGCCTCAGGACCGACAACGGTCAGCGACACCTCGTGCTGCTGCACCGCTGCGAGAAGCTCATCAACAGCGGTAACCGCTATCGGCAAACAGGTTGCCACCTGAGCGATCCCTGGATTGCCCGGCGCACACAGCACCTCACTCACCGATGGGGACGCCTTCAGTCGCCAACAGATGGCGTGCTCACGCGCGCCACCACCGATTACTAATACCTTCATACGCGCTCCTAATGTCTAAAGTGACGATCCGCTGCGAACAAGAGACTGATGTTTCGATGCGCCGCGACATCTTTCACCTCATCATCACGCCGAGCACCTGCAGGTGAGACAACACAGGTAATCCCCTCCTCCGCTAACGCTTCAATCGAATCGGGGAATGGGAAAAACGCATCCGATGCCGCAACAGCACCATCCAGGATATGCCCATGCGACTTCGCCTTCTTAATTGCAAGCTCAATCGAATCGATCCGGCTCATCTGACCAGCGCCGACACCGATCAGCAAACCATCTCGCACGAGCACGATGGCGTTTGATTTAACGTGCCCTACCAAGCGCCACGCTAACTCAAGATCGGAGAGCTCGTCATCTGTAGGAGCTCGAGGAGAAACGAGCTTCGCGTGCGCCGAATGCGACCGATTGATATCAGGTTGCTGCACCAGGAGCCCTCCGGCGATCGTGCGTAGCTCGTATCCTGAAAACTGAGACTCATCCACTTTAAGGATGCGCAGGTTCTTACTCGTTCGAAGCACCTCAAGCGCCTGCTCAGAGAAGCTCGGGGCGATTACTATCTCAGCAAAGTCCCCTCGAATCTCTTCCGCGGCCTCTCTATCAACCTCGGTGGTCACAACGACGATGCCACCAAAATGACTCCGAGGATCGCACTCCTTGGCCCGCTCAATTGCAGCTTTTACCGTCGTCCCGATAGCCACACCACACGGATTTAAGTGCTTCAAAATCGCAACGGCGATTCGATCCTTCGGCAGATCGGCCAACAATCGGAGCCCCGCATCGAGATCGAGCATATTGTTGTACGAAAGCTCTTTTCCTCCAAGCTGCTCCCACCTCGGTCCATGCAGAAGGTCAAGAGTCCCCGAGCGGACCCGGTAGAGCGCTGCCTCCTGGTGTGGATTCTCACCGTATCGGAGATCCGCTGCCTTCTCGATCGACAATGAAGCCTGCGATACAAACGGGCTCGCCCCTTCCGAGCTCGGCGCAAGGCTCGCAAAATAGCGCCCTATCGCACCATCATATTCTGACAGGGTCGCAAACACCTTGGCAGCGAGCGCACGTCGGAAATCCAGCGGAAACGGATCCCGTTGTCCCTGGCAGGATTCCAAGAGTTCGATCACGCGGGGGTAGTCGGCGGGGTCAATCAAAGGCACAACAAAGGCGTGATTCTTGGCAGCAGCCCGAATCATCGTCGGGCCCCCCACATCAACGAGCTCAGTCATCTCATCCGGACGCTGTGCACGATCACTCTCAACGTATTTGAGGAAGGGATACAGGTTCACAACGACCAGATCTATCCCCTCGATCGCAGCCGCCTTCATCTGCTCAAGGTGGTGGGGTTGATCACGACGCGCCAAAATACCACCGTGAATCTTAGGGTGTAGAGTCTTTACGCGGCCATCGAGAAGCTCGGCGAGTCCGGTGTAGGACTCGACACTTGTCCAGGGAACTTTCGCTTCATCGAGAGCCTTTCCTGTTCCCGATGTCGCCAACAAGGTGTAGCCCGCCGAATGCAGAGCCTTCGAGAGATCCGCTAGGCCGGTTCGATCCGAAACGCTCAACAATGCCACTTTATTCATATCGTGTATCCTCGGGTATGTGCTTGCAGGGTGGTGAAAAAAGGTTCCGTAGTGAGCATTTTGAGAGTTTTGACGAAACGATGCGGAGACGACGAAAAAACCGGAGGCGTATCCTCTAAGATACGTTGAGGATTTTTTCGGCGGCTCCAACGAAGTTGCAGTCAAACTATCGAAATGCGCAACAGGAAGTCTTTTTTCACCACCCTGCTAGGCGCGGATAAGGATAGCCCGTGCCGAACGGGGATTCCAGGGGGAACTCGTGATATCTACACAGAACAATGGAGGCGAGACCGAAGCCTCCTATCCGTCGCTTTCTCTCGGGGAGACATCATCGAGGATCGCCTGTAGGGGCTTCTCACCGTTGCCATCCTCTTTAGACCCATCGGACGGGGCGCCCTTGGTGCGCGATCCCGCCGGAGATCCCGCCTGCAGCTGGGCGATCGCCTTTGTAATTGCGGCAACCTCACTCGAACTCTCTTGATACTTGAGGCTCGCAATACGTAACACCTCTGCCTCGAACTCTATTTGGATGTTGGCCCGCTCCTGCGCCAAGCGCTCCACTTCTTCCGACAGAGCCTCGTCGTTCGGGCGCACCGCGCGCTCATCCACCGCGCGCAGGTACTCAAGCGAGAGGTCCGTCAGGTGCGCTAACTGCTCCTGCGCGCGGTCTGAGTAGGCCGCTACCTTTTTGCGCTCATCTTCGATATCCGCCGCCTTACCGGCAGCCAGCTTCGTCTTTCGGGCCTTCCAGAGCTGCTCCTCTTTCGACGCTACAGCGAGTGATTCCTTGAGAGTCTTAAGTCGTTTCTCCGACTCTTGCTGCGCAGATGGTGTTTTACCGACTCCACGAGCAGAGACCTCACCGGCTAGACTCTCAATACGCTTATTGAGCTCCTTTAGGGACTCCATAATCTCCTCTCGAGTGCGGAGCGTCTGCTGCAACGACGCCTCAGCCGCACGTTGTCCTGTGGAAGCATCGGATGCCCCCTGCTCCTGAGGCGCTTCACCCCCTCGAGGAGCCGGCGGTGCGGCGGGCACAAGGCGCCGCGCAATATCTCCGATAAAGAGTCCAATGCCCAGGGTTAGCCCCAACACCAAGATCGTCGGAATGCGCGATGGTCGATACGACGTGAGGCCATCAAGGTCACGGTTTTCTTTACGGAGCGACCGTCGATCAGGTGGCTCCTGTACCGCTGGCGGGATCACTGCTCCATCGCTCGTTGGCGCCTCACGAACCGGCTCGACTACTGCTGCCTCTGTCTGAACGTCCGCGCGCCCAATCGAGAACTCACCCGAAGCCACCCTACTTCGTGCCGCGCGCTCGCCAACTGAGATGACGAGGGCCGTAATATTATCAGCGCCACCCCGCTGATTCGCTAAGTTAATAAGAACCTGGTTCGCATCATCGATCGGATTTTGCGATACCACGGCGAGAATGTCGGTCTGCGGAACGAGGTTGTACAGACCATCGGAACACAACACGTAGGTATCGCCGAACTGAGCCCCTCCCGGGACGACAGTGCAATCGACCTGCACCGAGGCAACGGGACCCAACGACCGCGTCAGCATATGCGATACAGGATGATGCTCCGCTTCCTCCGGTGTGAGCGCCCCCGTCCGGACGAGATCCCGCACAAGGGTGTGGTCCTCTGACAGCTGCGTGATACTCCTGTCTCGAACTCGATATGCTCGCGAGTCACCTACGTTTACTACGATCAGAGCATCCGGGGTAAAGACCAAACCCACGAGGGTGGTCCCCATTCCTGCAAACGCGGGATCGCTCGTTCCCTTCTCATAGATCCGGGCGTTAGTGCGCGTGATAACCTCCGTAATCGTAGCGGGAGCGACCCTGAAATCAGGCCGGTTCAGAGCTTCCTGAAGAGCCGATATCGCCATACGCGAGGCCACAGCCCCACCCTGCGCGCCACCCATCCCATCGGCAACAAAGTATGCAACAAAGCCGGCACCTCTAATTACGCCGAAGGAGTCTTGATTCTCATCCCGACGCATTCCGACATCGGTACCCGCCGCACAGCGCAGCGAGGAGATATCCAATCGCGTTTGGTCGGTTGTGCTGATCGCCATTACGGTGCCTCCAGGGGACAAGAATATCCCAAGTGGATGTCGGCTGTCTTGAGGATGGACTAAAGTCCTTTTCGCATCCGCTGAGCCTGATCTCGAGGGCCATCCCTAGCCGGGCAAAACAACCCTTGTGCTCAGGTGTGAGCTCATCAGGCGAACGCGCACGCCCCCGAAACCGCGATGCTTGTACTTTCGGGCACGTTTGCGTTCCCGTCTACGAGCACCCTCCCGCGGGGTTTTGCCCCGATGCTACTTAACCTTGCGGATAAAGGGCGCGCCCACGATGTACGATTCCCCCTTGAGCTGTCCCACAAGCCTATCTGCCTGAACTTTGTTCTCTTCTGGCCCCACCAGGACTCGGTAGAAGCTCTGTCCCGCTACTGAGGCCGGCTCGATGACCACGGGAAATCCGGACTTCTTCAACTTCTGGGCTATACCCTGAGCCTCTGCCATCTTCTTAGGCGCAGCTACTTGGGCGAAGAACCCGCTCGGAACCACCTTCTTCACCGATGGGCTATTCTCTGTGGTCTTGGCATTCTCCTCGCCAGACTCCCCCTTCGCGTCGTCCTTGGTCGACTCGGTTCGCGCGTTTGCGATCCGCTCGTCAAGGAGGGCATTCACTGACTTCTGTGGCTTCGCCGTCTCAGGCGCAACAACCTTCGCCTCTTCTACCCCTGCCCCGCCGAGCATACGAACCGATTCGGGGGCCTTTGGCTGCGAGAGCCCCGAGTCGGAGCCGATGATCAGCTCGCCACCCGTTGCATCATCCGAAAAGAGGGAGTCAGTATCAGAGGCAGCATCACCATCTTTCGCGGCGACGGCCTGTTGCGGAGCGTTCTTTGATGGAACGGAAGCCGGGGCATCGCTCACTTTGTCCTCAAGCAGCTTAGGCTGCTTAAGATGTGCGTTTGAATCCTTTGCGCCTGGTTTAACCTCCGCCTCTCCCGATTCCTTTAGAATCGCTGGTGAATTGAGTTTATCGTATATCGATGAGGGGTTTTGAGCTTTTGTATCAGAGAGCATTTCGCTTACTGGAAGCTTAGCGACCTCAACCCCAGAACTTTCGCGCGCTGTCTCAAACCCCACGTAACGACCCGAGAAGAACCCGATGCCGTAGGATCCGAAGATCGCGCCCAGAGCGAGACCGAGCCACACCGTGACTTGCAACTTTCCGAGACGCAGCTCCCAGCCTTGATTACCCGCGCGACGTCCCGCCATGGCAGTTCTCCCACTCTCCTCCGAGGGCTTGAGCTTGTACCCAGCTCCCGGTCGAACCGGTGCTTCAGGTCTACCGTTGATTTTGATTCCCCGATCCTCTGCTATCGATCCGCGCATGAGCCCTCCGTTGCTAACACCAGTATAGAAGAAAGACCAAACCCTAGACTAGCAACAATCTCACCGATACCACCAGAAAGCTCCCCGTGCTCGAGGGCTAGCCGAGTCTTGGGGGCATTTATGAATCGGTGACCCCGTCGAGTCAGGTCTTCGAGGGCCACGCACCACTCCTCGACCTCCCCCTTACGAATAGCCCGAGCCGTGTAAATAGGCATGCAGAGCGAGCGGAGTACGAAGGTCCGATCCATCTCGATCTCCGCAACCGATGCTCGGATCAGATCCCGCGCTACCGGGAGGGGGAATTTCTGGTTAAACCGCGCGTACCGATCCACGAGCACCCTAAGGCTGTAGAGCGGCGAAGCGAATTCATCAAATAGAGCCACTGCCGGGTCAAAATCTCCCGAGAGGACCGAGGACGCGCTATGAAAAAGAAATCGGAGCCACGCCGAGTCGGACGAGAGCTTTCCAATTACCCGCTCCAGGGATCGCCTCTCAAGGAGATCAAGGCGAACTCGATCTCTACTGAGAAGCCATGCATCCTCGGGCATGCGTAACGTGATGGTTCCCTGAAGTCGCGCCTCACTGAGCATCCTGCGCTCAGCGACGGGCAAACGGTCGTGATAGTGATGGGAGGTCCAAACAAAGGTCGGCTCTGTCACCATACCTACCGGCGAATGAGAGAACGTCAATCTCGACTCGCTCTCAGCTCCCAGTACGCGCTCAACGGTCGAACGAAAAACATGAACCAGCTCCGCAATCGAAGTCACCTCAACGGGAGGCTCCGGCTCAAAGCACACTCTACACCTACCCTCGTACACCACGGAGAGAAGCGCCTGCATTGATACACGCGCGATTAAGCGGATCCGTGCATACACCGGCTCTGTTACATCGGGCACAAGGCAGTGTATCCGTCTACAGCCACGGGCCTCCGAAGCGAGCGCCTCCTGCACATCGGTCCGAAGTTCAGCCATCACCACATCCCGCGGGAGCTTCGTGCAGACGATGTACCCGGAATCACTCCGAGCAACTCCAACGATCTCTGGTGGCATCGCGGCGATGATCTGATGAGCGATCCCGTTGGCATCTCGCTTCTGAGCCCGAGCGATCTCGATCGCGACAGATGAACTGAACTCCCCTGACTCAAGATCGCACATCGGCGCAAAATCAGCTTCTTGGCTGATGAGAACCTCAGGAAATAACTGCGCTGTGGCTGCTCTCATCGCCGCCGAAAGAATACTCACCTCGAAACCTCCCGCAGACACGCCTCTAATAACTCTCGAAGCTCTGTTGTTCCATGAACACAATATGCGGCGGCAACATCCGGTATGAGGCGAAGATCGTGAGGGGCAGCATCCGCGTTGAGAACCGCGCTCGCCCGTTGAATACTCTTGTTCCCCTCGTGCACCGCACGCACAACATCCTCTCTGCCATCTCGCAAAAGATTCGCCACCACGATGACGCGGCCAGCTTGTCGAAACATCTCGGGCCCGATCAGATGCCGGATCGCCTCAAGATTTTCAATGGACTCCAATACCCACGCCGGATCGTCCGCCGCAACAACCGGAAGCTGCCCGAATAATCCACGTTGCGCGAACTCCTGAATAACCTCGGCGGGTTTCTCTTCATCAAGGGCCACCAGCACCTCATTCCATACGCGGCGCGAGGATAGTGTCGAAAGTGCACCACTCTTCACCGCTTCTACGAATCCCGCGAGGGTTGCCATATCAAAATGAAAGGAGAGCCGCACAAGATACCGCACCGCTCGAAAAAGCCGGGTCGGGTCATCGATAAAACTCTTGGGGTGCAATATCTTGAGCGTCGCTGCCGAAATATCAGCAAAACCGCCGCATGGATCCGTGAGCTCCCCGACAAGCAGCTCTCGACGCAGGCTTCCCGCGCAGTACCTTTGAAACGCCTCCAACGAAAGCGCGATTGCATTCGCTGAAAAATCTCGACGCCAGAGATCTTTTTCAATGGAGGCTGCTGTCACAGTCGGCAGCGCGCCCGGATGCTCGTAGATCTCCTGCCGCGCCGTTGCCACATCTACCTCGGAAAGCAGAAGGTCCCCGGATGGAGAGGTGATGCCGAACGGAGCAATAAGCTTTGCTGTCAAAAAGGGTGGATGCTCACGAACAGACGCCTGCAGCGCCGAGCCGAGATCCCTGGCAAATGCAATCCCATCACCCTCTACGACCACGTCGAGGTCGTAGTCCCCCACCTGCCGATTCATCAGCAGATCGCGAACCATTCCCCCGACAACAAAGGCGCGTTCACCGCGACGAGCAGCGACATCAACAGCGGTGCGAAGTGCGACCGATATCGCTACCCCGCCGCCTCCATTCGTCGCACCCGTTCCGCTTACCACACGTCCCTTACTACCTAGTCTTCAAGGATCTCGTTGCGGAAGATAGGGAGACCAACCGACTGCTGCTCGCGATATTTACCGGTATCATCATAGCGCGTGGAGCTTGGAGTTTTCAGCTCAAACAAAACGACCCGTGCGATCTTCATCTTGGGATACAAGAGAATAGGATTTGGGCCGTGGTTCGCCAACTCAAGTGTCACCGGACGATCGCTGTGACCCGGATACACCATCATCGCCGTTTGTACGATCGTCAAACCTACGCGCGCCAGGGTGCTACGACCCTCGATCATGAATCCAAGCGATGGTCCTACCGTAACACTCTCATAGGTGTGGCCGAGCAAGAACTCTCCCGATTGAAGGAGGTATGGCTTGTCGCGGGTGATAGTAATGAGATCGTAGGGCGGCGGCTCAGGCTTGGTCACATCCACCACATAGCCACCGCGTGGCTTAAGGAGCTGCTCTCCCAGGTGCATCGTAATTCCTGATGACCGGAGGATCGAATCCGAGAACGGGGTAACCTTAAGGGCACCACTGGCGATAACATTCTTAATATCTTCGTTTGATAACATCATGGTTACTCTACTACCTTTCTTCCTTCACGTACGGGTTGTTTACCAATAGACTCCCCACTTCCGCCTTACTGAGCCGCCCATAGCGGACCTCACGGGGTGGCGAAAAAGGGCTCCGTCGTGAGCATTGTGAGAGTCTAGACAGTACGTTGACTCCAATTCTATCTCAAGAGCACCCGTAAGGCGACAACAACCACTTGATATCACAGGCATTAGAGATCTGAGCGTAGCGATAGATCGCGTGGGTGCTACACGACCGAGCTGCGTACGTCGAGGAGCACGTCCGGGTGATTTGCCAGTCAAAACAGGGCGTTGCGATATTGCACCCACTCTGGCACCCCCTCACTGCGTTGAGGACCCGGAATCTACCTGCGTTGTCGGGTCTGTACCTCCCCACCACGGAACTCCTCCGAGACGCCTTGGATCGGTAGCAGAATGATTACGCCACCTTGCAGCAAGCACCCGAGCGGGTATAGACTCCCCCCGGAACTTGAAGAGGAAAAAAAGAGTTATGGATCTGCGAGAACAAGAGATACAGGGTGGTTACAAGTGGTTACTGTGCGCCGGAACGGCGGCGGTGCTGTTGAGCGCATTCCTCTTCTACGTAGACAACGTAATCATGGCTGGTG
>JBIIYC010000218.1:0-3955 GCA_044347025.1 Bdellovibrionota bacterium | reverse complement strand
TTATCTTCCATCAACTCAGGCACCCAGAGCATCGTTCGTTGGGATGCTGATCTGCGCGCTACCCTGAGTCGAAAAATTAATACATGGAGATTTATATGTTTGCACCTGAAATAACCAAAAATGAAATAGCCCTTAATCGTCAGTGGGATAGAGCGTACGAAGGGGAACGCAGTAGCACTGTCTGCGTTCAGACCAGAAGTATCGATCTCTTCATCGACCGACTCGCAGCTATTTACGCAGAGGCCTTCAATGGCGCGCCCTGGTATGAGAAGTGGACGGTCGATCAAGCACGCGCTGAGCTTAAGAGCTTGGAAGAGCGAGGTGCAGTATTTATCATCAGCCTCGATGCACAGACGGCAACACCGCTAGGCTATGGAATTGGCCTCCCGATGAGCGACCCCGAAAGCAGTGCCAGCTTTCGTGAGCGAGGACTCCTGAGCGAGGCGGAGATTGCAGTTTCGTTCTACGTCGCCGAACTTTGTACGGCAGCGAGCGCTCGCAACCGCGGAGTCTGCTCCGACGTTCTGGCTGGACTACTGCAGGCGGGACGTGCGGCAGGTTTCGAGCGAGCGATTACTCGAACCAGAACTGATAATGATGGAATGATCCGGATCTTTGCTCGTAACGGGCTCGGGTATCTTGTGCAATATCCAACCTCTACGGGTGGCGTTACTTCGGAAAGGGTAGTCTTTGAAGGTGCGCTGTAAAGGTGTGGAATAGAGATGCCCGTCTATCGGGGCTTGCGCTTATATTCACAGAACCACCGCTAGGAACCTCACGTGATGCCGTGCCACTTGCGAAAACTGATCTTGCTTTGCTATCCAATTCTCAGAACCCAGAAAAACACTCCAAGTGTCTTAGACTTCGGTGTGAGCTCAGTCTAACGCTCGTCGCGTTCTGAAATATACTGAAGATTTTTTCGCGAAGCTTTACAAAGCGCAGCCTGCATACGCTCCGCCCTGCGCTCTACGGCAAGATTCCCCAAGCAGAGTATTGATTGTCCGTGAGCGTTTGCTGCGACCTGCGCCACACGTGCATCGAAGAAGAAATGTAGTATGGGGTCCCGGTTGGGCTCCCGCTTGTCGATACGAGTTGCCGGTCTACCAACGAAGTTTCGGTCGCTCGGTTGAGTTGTTCCCCTACCGAAGTTTTTGAACAAACTCTGCAATGGCCGACCTATTCGCCAGGTCCGTCGCATGCGGCTCTCCGCATTTCTGAGGGAGCGAGGCCAACGCCTTCACAAATGCACTTCCAACGATTGCTCCTGAGGTATGGCGCGTGACCGCATCAAATGAGCTCTTGTCGGAAACACCAAATCCTACGATCAGGCGCCTCGACAGCCCCATATCCGCTAGCCGCTTGAAGAAACTATCACGATCGGTAGTCACCGATACGGCACCTCCTGTTACCGCATCTGACGAGAGTACGTATAAAAATGCTGGATTCTCGCGATCGAAGGCTCGGATTCGATCCGGCGATGTTCGGGATGTGATCAGGAATACCGGTCGAACTCCCGACTCATCAAAGAGAGGCTTGTATCGCTCAAGATATTCCTCAAATGGCATATCAGGGATGATAATCCCGTCAATACCGCACGTGGCTGCATCCCTAATAAAGCGCTGAAAGCCGTACTGTTCAACAGGGTTAAGGTATCCCATCAGGAGAACTGGAATCGATACCGCTGGCCGCAGACCCTGTAGCTGCGAAAAGAGCCGCTCAAGATTCATGCCGTTTGCTAGCGCCTGCTGGCTACTAGCCTGAATCGTTGGCCCATCAGCCACTGGATCCGAAAACGGGAATCCCACTTCAACCATATCCACTCCTGCTGCCTGAAGGGCTTGCAAGATAGGCATGGTGTCGTCGCGTCGGGGAAACCCTGCTGTAAAGAATATTGAAAGAGCCCTCGACTCAGGCATGGTAGCAAATCGCTCAGATCCCATCACTAATCGTCTCTCCAAAAGCCTCGATATACGTTCCCATATCCTTGTCACCCCGTCCGGACACGATCACAACCACCCGATCAGATGGCTTGAAGGATAGCTTCTCCAGGTATGCAATCGCGTGCGCACTCTCCAGAGCGGGAATAATTCCTTCCTCTCGAGCGAGCACCTTAGCGCCCCGCAGAGCTTCGGTGTCAGTCACGCTCCCATACGTAACTCGCCCTGATACATGGAGGTAGGCGTGCTGTGGACCGATACCCGGATAATCCAGTCCGGCTGAGATTGAGTGCGCCTCTTCAACCTGACCATCTTGCGTCTGCATGAAGAGGGTCTTGCTACCGTGCAGGATCCCGCTTCGACCGAGAGCGGTCGTAGCAGCTGAACGTCCACTATCGATTCCACATCCAGCAGCTTCCACTCCTATAAGCTTCACCGCGTCTCTCTCAAGAAAGTGGTAAAAACTTCCCAATGCATTGCTGCCACCGCCGACACAAGCGATTACATAGTTCGGCTCCCTGCCTCCGCGCGCATCGCACTGCTGCCCCGCCTCTTCACTGATAACCGACTGAAAACGCGCCACCATGTCGGGAAATGGGTGCGGTCCAACCACTGAGCCGATTATGTAGTGAGTATCGTGAGGATGTGCGATCCAGTCACGCATAGCCTCATTCGTCGCATCTTTAAGGGTCTTACTGCCACTGGACACTCCCCGGACCTCCGCGCCAAGAAGACGCATACGGGCAACATTGAGGGCCTGCCGAGCCATATCCACTTCACCCATGTACACAACACATGGCATTCCCATAAGGGCACACACCGTCGCGGTCGCGACGCCGTGTTGCCCGGCGCCGGTTTCGGCAATGATCCTCGTTCGCCCTAAGCGCTTAGCTAGAAGGATTTGGCCTATCGTGTTGTTTATCTTGTGCGCCCCGGTGTGAAGCAGATCCTCTCGCTTGAGAAGTATCTCACAGCTATACCGCTTCGAGAGCTTGGCCGCGTGAAAGAGTGGCGTTGGGCGCCCTGCGTACTCGTGTAACAACGCACGAAACTCACGTTGAAACTCCTCCGCATCGATGATATCTCGGTACTGAAGCTGAAGCTCTCGTACATTTGGATACAACATCTCTGGAACATAGGCCCCGCCAAACTCACCAAAGAAGCCCCTCTCCGTCACCTGTAGTTTCATAGCGTCACCATATCAATCGCCTTTCGCACCAGAGCTACATTCTTTATGCCAGGCGCATCTTCAAACTTCGAGTTCAGATCAAATCCTTGGAGCTGTGGGCACCACTGTTGCACCTCTTGAGCGCTGCCCAGGTTATGTAGACCGATTCCACCGGCGAGAAAGTATGGTCGTGTGCCGCGATAGTGCGCTAAGATCCCCCACTCAAACGCTTCCCCACTTCCAGCCCGCGCACTATCAAAAATATACGAGTCTATCAGAGGCTCCTCTCCATCGAGCGCCTCCAGATCCATTACATCGCGAACAGCAACTGCTTTAAAGAGTACCCTGGTCGGCATCTTTTTCCTCAGCATCTCGATATACGAGTGGTCTTCCTCACCGTGTAGCTGAGCCCCATGCAGGCCCAAGTCGTTCACGATCCGAACAACCTCGTCTAGTTCTGCATTTCGAAACACGCCGATGGTCTTAACGGACGCAGGCAACAATTCGAGCGTTGCACGCTCCAGCCTTGGACCACAAAATCGAGGAGATTCCGGGACAAAAATAAATCCCATATAGTTGGGAAGACAGGCCCCCACCTTTGCGATGTTGCTCGGGTCGCGCATGCCACACACCTTGATAACAGCTTTACGCATGGCGCACTTCTCCCGGTACAGACGCTTGCAAACGATGAGCCGCGTCGATAAATAAACGACACGCATCCTCAGGCTTGCTCTGCCTCATGAAAGCTTCTCCTATCAAAAAACCGTGGTAACCTGCTCGCCGTAAACGGATCAGATCGTCGGCTGTAGTGATTCCACTCTCTGCTACCGCAACTACCCCCTTCGGAATC
>JBIIYC010000217.1:0-4012 GCA_044347025.1 Bdellovibrionota bacterium | reverse complement strand
AAGCGCGTCTCAACCACTCGGTCTCGCGTTCGCCCGTCGAATACTTTCGCCAACGCTCCTTGAGCAGTCAACGTTGGCTTATGTGGATCCACTTTCGGCACTTGCACAGATCCGGGACCGTCTCGCGACAAATCCGCGGTTGTTGGAGGAGTTGGTTACACAAAAGATCCTTGGTAATGTCGACCGCGTGTCTGTAAAGATGCTCCCTTCTCATCAAGCCTACACACGAGAGGTAGAGGCGGAGGCGGCGCGGGTGGCGGCGTATTGTGAGACGATCGGTCCTGAAGGGGTAGCCCGTGAACTGGAAGTGACCGCAGCCATTGTGAAGCAGATGAGTGTCGGAGACGACCCGGCTGAGGTTGCTCGGATTCCTGCGCTGCGACCGAAGGATCTTCCGAGTTCGGTCGATGATTTCAGCACGGTGGAGCGTGCCGAGCGACAGATTAATGGTGTGCCGGTAGCGCTTCAGAGTGCGCACACATCGGGCATTGTGTACCTGCGTGTTGCATTCGACATCTCCCGGCTTCCAGCTCGTTTGATCGGTTATGCTCCTCTGGTGTCCGAGTTGATGGGTCAGGTGGATACTACGAAGCACGATTTTATCGGCTATGACCGAGCTGTTCGGTCGAAAACCGGCGGAATTTCAACCAGCCTTCTTATTCGGCCCTCGGGATACGGAACGCGACAGGAAGCTCATCTCGTTGTGAGTGGTGCAGCGTTGCAGAACCAGGCGGACGATCTCGTGGAGCTGATGCGAGAGCAGGTATTTGAGTCTCGCTTCGCGGACAGGGAGCGGGTGAATGAGGTTCTCAGCCAGATGGTAGTGGCCGCCGATCAGGCGCTTTCATCTTCCGGGCACAGTTATGCTATCAACCACGCTCTTGCGACCGTGGCGCCTCACTATCGGTTATCCTCGGTCCTGCAAGGATTTGATCAACGAGCGTTTCTCAAAGATCTTCAGGTCCGGATTAAGCAGGATTGGGTGGGTGTCGCCCGCGACCTTGAGTCTTTCTCAAGTGCGTTCTCTCGTTCGGGTGCGATGGTTGGGGTGTGCGGAGACATGGATCAGTCGACGCGTATGAATCACCTCGCTGAACAGATAGTTGCTGGTTTCGAGTCGCGAACCCGCATCAGTGGAGATCTCTATGCGCCACGAGAGTGGGGCGCGAGCGTTGGACTTGCAGGAAATATGCAGGTGGCATTTGTTGCAACGGCGGCTTCGATCCCTTCTGAGGTACGGAACGTTGCTGGGCATATGGAGGTGCTTGAACGTATCGTACGCTACGACTATTTGTTGCCAGAGATCCGCCAGAAAAATGGGGCGTACGGAGCAGGAATTCTTATCAACGCCCTTGCGGGTGTTGTTGGGACCTATACCTATCGTTCGCGTCAGCAATCAATGGAGGCGGATATTGCGACGAGCCTGCGATGTGGTGAGTATCTTTTGGGAGCTTCGTTCGAGGACGATGCAATTCAGCGCGCGGCGGTCGGTGCGGCAGCGGCGTATGTGCCCTATGAACATCCAGCTGCTGCGTCGGCTTCGGATTTCAGTCGGTTTGTGATCGGCCTTCCTGCCGAGCTGCGGCGCGAGACGTATCGGCAGATTGTCTCCTGCTCGCCGGATGATATACGCCGAGCGGCGGAGTATCTAGCGGGTTACCAGCAGTCTGCAGTCGTGCGGGCTGTTAGTACGCCCGAGGCGCTCACAGCTGCGGGAATGAAAACGATCCTGATGTAGGTCGTGAAGGCTCCCTCCGCGACTACAACTTCAGTCTGCGGAATATGCACTCGGGGATGTGCTGAATAATGAGCATAATGAAGCGCCAGAAGAACGGTGTATACACCACGGCTTCACCACGCTTCATCGCCTTATGAATGCGCTGTCCGACCAACTCCGGCGAGGCGAATAGGGGGCTTTTCGGGAGGTGGCTGATCATTGGGGTGTCAACGAAGCCTGGCTTGATCGTCGTCACCGAAACGCCTGCGGGTGTTAGGCGATTTCGGAGCCCCTGTAGGAAGACAGTGAGCCCCCCCTTGGCGGCGCCGTAGATGTAATTGCTTTGGCGCCCACGGTCGCCCGCCACCGATCCGATGACAGCGATAGTGCCTGTCTTTCTGGCCTCAAAGTAATTGGCGAGCCAGGTCAGGAACGCGATAGGACTCAGGAGGTTCGAGCGAAACGCATCCTGGGTTCCTGCGACTGAGCGTTGACACTCAGGTTGGTTCGGAAGCTCCCCATGCGCAATTAACGCAGCATCGAACTCGCCGAGGCGGTGGTAGGCCTCTTCAAGGATACGTTCGTGTGAGGGGATATCATGGGCATCGAATGTTCCTGTATAGGAAACCGTTGCGCCGCGGACGCTCAGATCCTGTGCGAGCTGGTCGAGGCGTTGTTGATTACGCGCCAAAAGGGCAAGCGATGCACCTTCCTTTGCGAATGCGCGGGCGACCTCAACAGCTATGGCAGATGTGGCTCCGATGATGACGATTTTTTTCATGACAACTCCATTACTCTTCTCCACAGACTCGATGAAAATCGCGGATCAATGTGGGGTATAAATTCGGCGAGGCGGGGGTGGGAGGCCTCAAAGACGTGTCGCGACATGCGAGCATCCTTTGCAGGGTAGATGTTGCCACCAGCATCAAGAACGACCTTATCGAGTTCATTCATGAGCCGCAGTGTTGGCTCTCCGTCATTGGGAAAGTCCAGTGCGAGCGTCACGCCTTTGCGAGGAAACGACATGATTCCAGGTGAGGGCACGTCGCCGAATGTCTTCAGGACCGCGAGGAAGGACGCTCGTTTCGAGCGCGTAATGCGGGTGAAGATATCCTTGATGATGCCGCGGTCCTGTTCGAACGGAACGACGAACTGGTACTGAAAAAATCCTCGAGAACCGTACATTCGGTTCCAGTTGAGAATTGCATCGAGAGGGTAGAAAAACGGTTCGTAGTGAGTTAGGCCGTCAACGATGCGACTTCGTTGCTTGTTGTAATAGAGCGTATTGAAGCTACGCATGAAATACGAGTTCAGCAACCACGAGGGTGCTTGGCACGGAAACGGAATGGAGAGTGAGCGATAGGGTCGCGACTTCGTTCGCTCGGAGAAGTTACCTGCCATAAATAGGCCGCGGCCTAGGTTCGCCCCCTCGGAGGTGCAATCAACCCACGAAACACTAAACTCGTGCGTGGCATCGCTCTCACGCGAGATATCGAAAAACTCATCCAGATTCCTGAACTTTGTGGTGCGTGTGTCGAGGTAGGGCGATCGGATCGCCCGCAGTTGGAGCTCAACCCATGTGATCAGTCCCGTGAGCCCGAGGCCACCGATAGTTGCAGCAAAGAGGTGCTGATTCTCAGTTGGTGAGCAGGTTAGATGCTCCCCTGTTGAGCGCAGTAATCCGAAGCTACGCACGTGTCGTCCGAATGTCCCAGCTACGTGGTGGTTTTTTCCGTGAATGTCGTTGGCGATCGCTCCACCAAGGGTCACGAACTTGGTGCCCGGCGTTACAGGTAGAAACCATCCTCTGGGAACGAATACGTCGAGGATGGTGGCGAGGCTTACGCCAGCCTGCGCCTTCACGATACCTGACGCTGCATCGAACGCCAGAAAGTTATCCTTGCCGGCCATCGGAATGATCGCATGGCCATCGTTGAGGCAGCTATCACCGTAACTGCGGCCTAGACCATACGCGAGGACCGACGATCCGTCAGATGGAAGGGGGAGTGGAGGTTGTAGGGAGGGGAGATCCAGAGCGTTTTGATTGAATGCTTTTGGATAGCGGCCCCACGATTGGTAGCGGAGACGAGAGGATTTGGTCGTCATGAAAACCTAAAGAGGGTGTACAAGCACAGGGCGAGTTGCCGGACACAGGGGGATACCCGATCGGCGCCTCAGCCCGGTTCAACTTCCCGGAGCGTAACTGGCCACGGTGCGTGGCGCAATTAGCCTTATATGGATAGCAAGGTTTTGATGCACCTGATGGGGGATACGATGGAGTCGTTGGGAGTGGAA
>JBIIYC010000216.1:0-4019 GCA_044347025.1 Bdellovibrionota bacterium | reverse complement strand
CGCCGAATTTTGTGAGGTTCACCACATACGCAAAGATCTCTTGTCCGGATTGAACCGTCTCCCACAAAAGCTTGAAAACACTTCGAGGCATCTCAGGATGCCGAACAATACTGTGCTGCTGTCCTAGAAGCTCAGCTTCTGTAAAGTCAGATATTTTTAACAGAGTCTGATTTACATACATGATCCGACCACTCGGATCGGTCTTACTAACAATGATATCTTCCTCTCCCAGCTTGCGCTCTACTCCCGTCGGCTTAACTCTTAGCTTTTCCATGTGTATCTCCCCAATCAGACTTCTTGTTCTTCGACACTCCGGATAAAAATCTTTAGGTCCAACTCCCCGCTCTCTTACATAGCCAACGCCTCACGCTTATAGACGTTTCCAACGCCCATAACCTTGCTAAACCCCTCACTAATTCGGTATGGAGTCTCAGCTGTTCCAAGAAACAGATAGCCGTCCGGGGCCAGAACAGCTTTCACTTTTTCGAAAATCTTTCGCTTGGTCTCCGTATCGAAATAAATGAGCACGTTTCGCATAAAGAGAACGTCCACAGGGGCACTCGGCCACGAGGCGATGAGGTTCTGCTCGAAGAAGTGCACCATCTTCCTAACTTCCTCATTAACGTGAAAGAAGTCTCCCTTCTGCGTGAAATACTTGATGAGGTATTGAATTGGGAGTCCACGATTGACTTCAAGCGATGAATACACACCGGTCTCAGATTTGACGACTACTTGGGGATTAAGATCACTGGCGAGAATGTTAACATTCCAAGACTCCAACTCTGGAAAATTATCTCGCAACAAGATTGCAAGCGAGTAAGGCTCCTGCCCCGTCGAACAAGCTGCAGACCATATGGTAAGCGTTTTGGTCGCTGCGCGATTCTTGACCAACTCTGGTATTACTGAGGTTTTCAGAAACTCAAACGGCGCCAAATCACGGAAAAAAGAGGTCTCATTCGTTGTCAACGCCAACAGAACTCTCTGATTCAAGATCGGATTCACACGTCGCAAGACGGTATCAATCATATCCGAAAGTGTTGCATACCCCTCTTCTCTCATAAGAGTCGTAAGGCGGGACTCCACGAGGTACTCCTTGCCAGTCTCTAGGACAACGGCCGTTTCATCTTTGAGGAGGGTAGAAAGTGCTGAAAACTGCTGCGCCGATAGCATTTTAGTTCTCCTGTTTTCGTTTCATACAGCTGTTATTTATGAGAGTGGATATTCCAGATAACGGGGCAACTGCGTTGTGTAGGTCTGCAGTAATGACTGCCCGAGGCATTCCCCAGACAAGACTCGAGGCCTCATCCTGCGCCACAATTAAGCCGCCGTGAGCTCGTATCTCCTCAGACCCACGGCGACCATCCTGGCCCATACCCGTCATAACTATGCCGAGCAAGCCTGCGCCGTATATGTCGGCCAATGAGCGAAACATAACATCGGCAGAAGGCCGACAGGAGTTCTCGGCTGGAGCCTGTGAGAGGTGGACAAGCATTTGCTGTGAACGCTGGACGAGCTCAAGGTGGAAGTCTCCCGGAGCGATGTAGATGGTACCTGGCTTTACCGGCATCCCCTCTTCGGCTTCCACGGCGGGGAGTCGCCCTCGCACCGTTAGCCGCTCAGCGAGGAATTTTGTGAACATCGGTGGCATGTGTTGTGTTATGAATATCGGCACCGGCAATTCCGGATCCAGACCTGATACCACCTCGATCAGTGCGCTCGGTCCTCCGGTAGAGATGGCGATAGCAACAGCCTCGATGGCGGTCACGATAGAAAGGACTGGAGCCTGCTGAACTTTCGGCGCTTGCTCAGGAAGTACGTTACCCTTTCGAGCCTTTCGACCGAGCGCGCGAATTCGCGTCGTCAGCTGACGCTTGGCAGCTTCGCATGCGGATGTTTGGTTCGGCTGTGATACGGGCTTCTCAACTACGTCGCTTGCCCCCAGCTCAAGAGCTTTGATGGTTTCCTGAGCTCCTCTCCGGGTGTACCTGCTAAACATGATAATCGGAATCTGAGAACCGCGGGCCCGAAGAAATCGTAGTGTCTCAAGACCATCCATCTCCGGCATCTCGATATCGAGCGTCACTAAATCAGGCTTGAGATCCTCGATCTGCTGGAGCGCACGAACCCCCGTATCGGCGACTCCGACCACTTCGATTTCTGGATCCCCGCGGAAGCACTCTCGGAGCGCGCGACGCACCACGATTGAGTCATCCACCACGAGAACTCGGATCTTATCCATTCATCTCTCGCACGCGAATTCCGAGTATTTTTAACTTCTCAGCGATCACTTCAGGCGAGAAGGGCTTCATAATATACTCATTTGCCCCACTCTGGATTGCTTCGGCTATCTGACTCATATCGCGCTGCGCTGTGACCATTACCACGGGGGTCTTGTCAGTTGTTCCCTGGTCACGCAGCCACGCCACAAACTCAACGCCACTCATCCCCGGCATAACCCAATCGACAAAGAATAGGCTCGGGGGATCATTAGTCTCTAGAAACCGCACAGCCTCCTCGGCTGACCCTGCAGTAGCCACGTTGAATCCCATCTCCTGCATGAGCCGCGCCAAGACCTTGGTGGTAAACGTGCAGTCATCGACAATAAGAATATCCTTAGGCACTTTGCTCCTCCTCAATAAAGAGCTGGCACGCTGCCTCCGCGTCGATGTGCAACAGGAGACCACGCTCAAGTTCATATACACCTGCCACCATCTCGCGCAGGGGAGATGCCAGCGTGCTTGGACGGGGCTTGTATTTGGTCGGCTCAATGTGGATTACATCACCTACTGAATCGACTATAAGGCTGGCACACCCATCTTTAAGGGACACAATAAGGTTCATCTGCTCAGCATCATCGCGACGTGGCTCGAGATGTAGCCGCTCCCTCATACCGATCGCCGTAACTATATTTCCGCGCAGATTAATTAATCCCTGCACCTCAGACGCCGCCAAAGGAACTGGAGTCATGTGCTGGTGCCGGAGCACCTCCTGAACCTCCAGAACGTCGATGCCGAGCGAGAAGTCTCCAGTCTTGAATGTAACAAGCTGCTGCGGCGGAACATGTGGTGAAGTCGTCATATAGGATTTGCCTCCAACGTAGATCTACCGTGAGTCAAGCTAACTGCCCGGCCCAACAGATATGGAACATCAAGAAGTGCGATCACCTTGCCTTGAATCACCCCAAAAGACGTGATTCCGGGCTTTCCTTTCACCGGCTTTATCGCTGCTATTTCGGCCGATACATCCAGTATGGCTTCGACCTGCAAACCGAACACGTTGTCTCCATCTCCTACAACCACAACGTGACCACTTCTCCATCCATCGGAGGGCTGCCCTATTGCGGCTGCTACGTGCACCAGCGGAAGAATCGAACCGCGATATTGGATCACGGCAGACCCTCCGACACTCTCTATATTTGCCAGTGGAAATTCCTCTAATCTTCTAACCATCGCCAGTGGGATAGCAGCTCGCATCTCGGTCCCTAGCTGCACAACAAGGAGTTGTTCGGAGTACTGGGTGGTCAACGTACCCGAGGACATATCGCGATCGACAGCCGCTTCTCGTTGGTCGATCCGCGCCTCTCGCGCCAAAACGATCGGATCGAGAATGAGGGCAATTTGCCCATCTCCCAAGATAGCAGCTCCCGCGTATGTTTGAAGATTTCCGAGCTGGCGCCCAAGCGGTTTAACAACGATCTCCTCGGTGTCATGCACGGCGTCTACAACCACGCCGAATCGACATCCGTCGACATCGATCACGACAATTACCTGTTCATCCGCATCACCTTCGGCCGTTGCTGCGACCTTCAACTGCTTGCTGAGAAACAGTATCGGCAAAAGATCTCCCCGTAGCCTGTAAAACGGATAGTTGCCGACCCATGAGAGGGCACCTGAACGCTCAGTAGCACTGAATTGCACCAGCTCAGTGATAGCACTCTGTGGAATTGCAAATTTCTGATGAGCACACGAAAGAAGAAGAGCAGGAACAATCGCCAATGTAAGGGGAATCTTAAGGCGAAT
>JBIIYC010000070.1:0-13414 GCA_044347025.1 Bdellovibrionota bacterium | reverse complement strand
GAATGAGGTCCACAGGAGGGCGCCGAGAGAATCTAAGCTCTGGATTGAGTTTCGTATCGATATTCGGTTGTAGTGATTGAAGCGGTGCGGCGCTGCTCATCGGCTCTCCTCCTGGAATATAAGAATACGTACGCCCATATCTCTCAGGAGAGAACTGCGTCTACCGGTATGCAACACCCAGGGCTATCGCTGTGAATAATAAGAGATCTGCAGCTTTCCGATGCAGAACTTCGGACGGCTTCTTCCGCGAATATTCTCTGTGGTGGGATCTCCGTCGAACTCATCAGGTGCCGTCCGGGCTTCTTTTAGCAGGGTGGTGAAAAAGGGTTCCGTCGCGAGCATTTTGAGAGTTATGACGAAAAAACCGGAGGCGTATCCTCTGAGATACGTTGAGGATTTTTTCGGCGGCTCCAACGAAGTTGCAGTCAAACTATCGAAATGCGCAACAGGAAGTCTTTTTTCACCACCCTGCTACGTCTGCAGCTACAAGAGACTCTGTTCGCACGATTCCAACGTGCCTTCACGGGTCCACGCGATTCCGGGCATATGAGGATACTAAAGGCTACTCTCGGTGAGCTATTCGCGCCTTACGGGAAGCCTGTGTTGTCCCCTCCGGTATTCAATCGCGGTCGATAGTCTGGGCACTGGGGAGTGAAAGCGACTCTGCAGACGACGGCTCTCTTCAGGTGAAAGGCCCCAGTTCTGATGCAGATTCCACGATAGGGTCGCAAGAAGATTAGCTGGAACCGATAGCACGACGAGAGAGACTACAGTGACACAGAATACCGTAGCAGCAGGTCGCTGGCTCACAACAAGTATGGGTAGAAAGCATAGAGCACCCATAAGGAGAAGTGGGAAGAGATCCGCAACATATCGTTGAGTTATGAAGAAATAGCTCAGAATGCAGAGCGCCTGAACACCAAACCCAAGGCACATCGACTGACGCAACCTATCGCCGGAGCGAAAGAGCCCGTAAAGGCCTGGAGCAGCCAGTAGCAGTAGCCAGGGGCACACGAGAAAAAGAGACACCGTCCACTCTCGGTAAGCTGGATAGAGGTTCCCTTTAGGAACGGTCACCTGTCTTAAATGAACGTAGGGAAAATGCGTGTCGATAAACGCGCGGGGATCCGCAAAATACACCGGAACCGCTACTCGTATGCGGTCTAAGTTGAACACCCCCTCTTGCGTGATTGGTGTTGCAAGGTATTGGTGTCCGAGGGCTGCTTGGGTTCCAGGGCTCAGCAAGGAGCCATATCGTTCTACGTTGTACAAAGCCTGAAGTCCGAACGCTGTTACTAAAGGCACTACCAGGAGCAGAAGCCGCGGGATATCCGGATGAAAGCATTTCGCTACTCTGTGTCGAACTGAAGCCCGGGTGGCGATCCCTAGGAGGATTAAGGCTCCAGCAATCAAAAATGGAATACCAAATGTGAGTCGTGCATGAAGGGCACACGCGGCCCCGACTGAGAGTTTGACGATAGCGACTTTACCACACGGCGCATCAGCTCTCGTTACCTCAAAAAAGCCTGCGAGGGCAACGAGGCTTCCGGCAAGCCCCCACAGAATAGCCTCATGATAGATGTACGCGGTCGACAGGAGGAAGACGATTGGAGAGGCAAACGCTATCGCGGCCAGCACGGTCCAAAATACCAGAGCTACACGCTTTGGGTGCCTCTCCCAGAGCGCTGGTGGTAGAACGATGTGAAGTAGATCTGCACTCGCTGCAACGGCGAGCATCGCGGCGACTAAGCAGGAACAACGGCCCCAGAGGCCATAGTACTCGGGCATGCATGCATTGAGCAGGACCCTCAGCAGGGCCGGAAAGAGCCCGAAATACATGACGACTTTTCCGCCCACCACATGAGCCTCATCGACGATGTGGTGAACCGAGACATTCGCAGCTCCTCGTATGAGGGATCGAGCAAGTGAGTCGTACGCCGCGCTCTTGAGCTCAAATACAAAAAACTCAAAGGATCCGTGAGTGACAATCGCGGCATACAAAACAAAGCAGAATGCGAAAAATACCGCGAGTCGGAGACTATGGGATTGAGACATGTGCACCTTCGAATTGCAGTTACCCCAGCAATCTGTGTTCGTCCATCCTGATTTTGTACATGCTGACAATCGGAGAGCTATCCAGGATCTGCTTTTGCAGCACGGAGGGGGCTTGCCTCGCTTTCCAAGCGAGCACAGCTACTTCCCGATACAGAACTTTGAGAAGATTCTACCGAGGATGTCCTCCGTGTAGGTCTTCCCTACTATCTCATCGAGTGCCGTGAGCGCCTCTTTCAGGTCTGCAGCAAGGATAGATGGCGGGACGCCTCCGAGCTGAATTGAATCGACACAACTTGAGAGCGCTTGTTCAGCCCGCAACAAGCAGTCCCGATGGCGCTCATTTGTTACCACCTCTCCAACATCTCCTCGCTCTGGCATCGCTTTTGCGAAATCTTCGACGAGCGACTCAATCAGCGCCCCGATCCCGTCTCCGGTCTTTGCGGATATAAAGAAATTTTGCTGACACACCGATGAGTCACAATAGAATTGAACCAGCGCTTGTGGATTCAGGTCGATCTTGTTTACCACAAGCCAGATCCGCTTACCGCTCTCTTTTAGAAGCGACAATGTCTCCTTCCACTCCCCATCCTTATCGGTAGCATCAACAACCAGGAGGATGAGATCTGCCCACGGGATACGCTCCTTGGCTAGCTCCACACCGATCTGCTCCACATGGTCACTCGTCTCCCGAATACCGGCGGAATCACAGAATACAAACTTATGGCCAGCAAGAGTCGCTTCCTCTTCAATAAGATCGCGCGTCGTACCGGAGATCGGCGACACGATCGCACGGCGTTTCCCAAGGAGGAGATTGAGGAGACTCGACTTGCCCGAGTTCGGCCTTCCACAGAGAAGCACCCGAACGCCCTCCTTGACTAATGCTCCAAATGCATACGTTGAGAGGAGTTGTTCGATCTTGGCGTGCGCAACAGCTGCTCGCGCACCGATGGCGTCGAGGGTATCAGGATTAATGTCCTCCTCCGGAAAATCGATGACCGCCTCAAGCTCTGCGAGCGCATCTCGGAGCGGCTCTCCCACATTTGAGACGGCGTGGCTTAATCGTCCTTTGAGCTGCTCTCCGGCGAAACGAAGTTCTTCCTCGCTCTTTGCGTTCACCACATCAGCGATAGCTTCAGCCTGTGCTAAATCGAGCTTGCCGTTCAGAAAGGCGCGCTTGGTAAACTCCCCTGCCGCGGCTGGAAGAACCCCATATGCGTACAGGGACCGTAGCACTCGCTGAACGAGGAGGGGGCTCCCGTGAAATTGGAACTCGGCCACATCCTCACCCGTAAAGCTCCACGGCGCCGGCATAAAGACGGCTAAGCCCTTATCGATCGATGCACCCGTTTTGAAATCAAGGATGTCGCCAAAAACCAGCGTTCGTGGCAAACGAAGGGGATCCTTCTTACCGTTGAAAACCGCCTTCAAGACGAGACGCGCACGCGGGCCACTTACTCGTACGACAGCAACACCCGCCGGCGCCGGAGCTGTAGCTAGTGCTGCTATCGTAGTCTCTTCCATTAGATGAGGGTCAAGATGAACCCTACTCCGAATATCACTACACTTGCGACCAGCGTACCAACGTACACTGACCCCTTGTTGGAGCTTCGCATGTAGAGCTGTTGTGTTATCGAGATAATGTTATTCACCAACCAGTAAAGCACAAGACCAGCCGGCATCGGGAACACGATGAACATACCAGCAAACACAACTGGCATTATCATCATCATCTTCTGTTGAGTCGGATCGGCTGATGGATTCGGGGTGGTCCACTGCTGGTAGACCATGCTCGCTGCCATCAGGAGCACCATGACCGGGATACCGATTCCAAAAAGATGGAGACTCTCCGGCGCTGAGAGATCGTTAATCCACAGAGCAAACGGCGCGTGTCGGAGCTCGATCGCGTTAAGCAACGCGTTATACAAACCGAGGAACACCGGTATTTGCACGGCGACCGGCAAGCAACCACCCATCGGGTTTACGCCCTTTCGCTTATAGAGCGCAAAGGTCTCCTGATTTAGCTGGTTAGGATCCTTGATTCGCTCCCGAAGCGCCTTAATCTCCGGAGCGATGTCCTGCATCTTTTTGGCGGACTCGAAGCTAGCTTTCGAAAGAGGAAGCATTACCGTCTTCACGATCAACGTAAGGGCGATGATCGCCAAACCGTAGTTACCCAACACTGCGTAGAGCGAGTGCAGAAGCCATAGAAGTGGCAAAGCTAGGAACGAAAACCATCCAAGGTCGATCGAGCGCTGAAGATCAAAATCGCCCGCGGACTCGAGCATCTTGTAATCTTTCGGTCCAACGTACGAAAAGAACGTTCCTCCGTTCACGCCGCCCGCGACACGACCGAAGAAGAGGTCACCCTCTCGGCCAAGCACGGTATTGGACGTCGACACCGTTGGGATAATCGTGCTGGTGAAATAGGTATCTCCCAACGACACCCACTTGCTCGCACCGTATTCGCGCAGTCCCTGAGAGATCTCCTCGAGCGGAACATGATGAATCTTCTTTGCATCATCAAGATACGTAACGGTGTGCTTGATACGGAGCTCCTTCTCTATCGCACTTGAGTAGAAGTGCGACCACTCCAGCCACACCGCCTGACCTGTTGGCGATGGCCTGTCTACAATAACATCGACTGAGAAGAGGTACTTCCCAGCGGTTAAGGAGATACGCTTGGTGATACCGATGCCACTGGGAAGGGCCCCCTTATAGTCAAGGACTAGCTTCGTATTCGGTTGAGCTTGTATCGCTACGGTCGGGGCGACTGGTGGCGCTCCGTTCACAGCAACCAAGGTATACTGAACCCGCTCATCACTCTCTTGCCCAATGTACACACCAAGAGGAAACGGAGCCCCCTCTGGCGTATCGATCATATCGAGAAGCTCCTCGCCCCCCTGATGGGACTTATAGTTGGTGAGGTTGTAGTGGAGCACTCGGGCACCGAGGTGTGAGAACGTAACCTTGCTAACTCCAAGATCCACCGTCGACTTTGGTGCACTCTCAAGATCAGCCTTAGCCGGATGTGCCTGACCTACTACCAGGGGAGCTTGCGAAGCTGCAGGAATCGGCTGGGCGATTACACCCGACGCCGGCGATGCAACGCCAGGCACAACTCCATTCGACGCCACCTGGGTAGCTTGCTGCTGTTGCTGCTCCGCTCGCTTCTTTGGTGCGAGGACGAACTGGGTGTAGAGGATCGCGACGAGCACGCAAAGAACGATAGCCTGCAAGCTGCGCTGATTCTGTTCGGTTGAATTGTCGGTCACTGGAGGTCCTTTTACTGAAACGTATCGAGGCGCGGTGTCACGCCGAACTCGGCTCTCTTCCTACCACGTTTCACCTGAGTTGGCTCGTGTTTACCACCAAAAGATCGACAGACGATTACTCAAGGCACAGGGTCGGGCCCACCGGGATTCCACGGATGGCAACGGAGCACCCGCGCGATCGCCAGCTTAGCGCCGCACCACAGGCCGTGACGCTCCAGCGCCTCCAGTGCGTAATCCGAACAACTCGGCTCGAAACGGCACACGTTTCCAATAAGCGGGGAGAGAAGCGCTTTGTACAAACGGTGTGCCAGGCGAACTATCGGTCGATGTTGCCGAGTGGATTCACGGTGCAAAACCTCGCTCATGCACACACTCTCGGGTAGGGACGTTACGAAACACGGAGATACCCATGGGCCTTGAGCGCCCCAAGGATCTCTCGTCGATAATCGGAAAGTTCACAGGATCGAACATCTCGGCGCGCCACAACTACAAGATCCAGCGGCTCAGAGAAGTGAGCCCGAGACTCTCGAAACACATGGCGAATGCGCCGCTTGATCAGATTTCTGCCCACGGCGCGAGCCTCCAGCTTCACCGTCACGGCGATAGCAAGCCTGCTCTCCCCTGAGGTAGATGGCGCAACGAGTAACAGAAAATGTTTTGCGTAGATCTTGGTGCCTTTCTTTTGGCACCGCTCTATATCGCTCTTTCTTCTGAGCCGGGCATTCGGCCCAAGCGTGAAACGGCTAACGATAGAGCCTCTCAATTACTTATAGTGACCCTTGCGAGGCGTTGTAACTGACAGTCTCTTGCGGCCCTTTGCGCGACGCGCCTTAAGCACCTTCTGACCACCCTTGGTAGCCATTCTCTTGCGGAAACCGTGCGTAGTCTTGCGACTCTTCTTACTGGGTTGATATGTGCGTTTCATAGTGCGTACTACCTAACTATGTACTACCTATCATCTGGTAGCACTAAAGCGATACTTCTTTAGCAAATCTCGGGACCGGCGCGGTAAAAAACGTAGGGTCGTAACGACCAACTCCGCGAAGCCTTACCATGACCCATCGAGGGTGGGAGTCTACTCGGCTTTCCGGTGACAGGTCAACCCAAGGGGGGCCCAACTCCCGAACTCTCCATTCAGAATAGAGATCCGATGTCGATCCAGAGCAGAAACCAAGCGCGCAAACCTCTGATATCACTACAGTAATAGCATAAACCGCGGGGCCCAGAGGGGTGGCGGGATGCGAACAAAATCTTTGCTTGAGACGCCCATCGTGGTACAACACCTGAAAACGAAACGAAACCATATGCTTCAAGCGACGAGACAACCCACACAAGAACCAGCCACCTCCACATCGGATTGGTTCACAGCGCTTGCGATGCCAGCTATGAACGCCATCGCTCAGACAGCTGTAGTTGGGGCAGCGATAGCAGATCTCGCCACCACTGAAGCAAGTAAGATCTCCGGCGCGTATGCTCGCGACCTTCACGAGCTTACTGAAGGTTTCAAAGATCTTTCGTTTGACTACCTCAAAGCCGTCCAAAACACCGAGTCGATAGCAGCGTAGGCACATCCTGCGCGATTGATTATTTGGGAAAATCAATCGTACCAGCACAGCGAGGGCATGCTTGGTGCAGCCACGTTCTGCGGCAGATCCCGAATTCCCCCTACGCTCGAATGGGGATGTTGTGAAGGAGTAGATCCGATCCCGGACCGCCTTGGGCCGTTTGGCGGCGACGACCACCGCAATCCCCCGACGAACCAAAGTTTAGTTCTTACCCACACTCCGCTAGTTTTTGAATGCAGTAGTTCGTTGTAGGATCGCATGGTGATACCTATGCGAATGCGACAAATCCTTCGTTTTCTTCTCATCATTCCACCGCTTGTGACCGCGGTGCTGGCTACCAGTGGGTGCCGTGATGCCAGTAAGTCGTCTGGTCCACACACAAAAATAGAGCTCATCACCGATCAAGACTCCATATCACCGGGCTCAACATTTAGTTTGGGCGTGAAATTTACCCTCGAGCCCGGGTGGCACATCTACTGGAAGAACCCTGGTGACTCGGGACTCCCACCACGATTCACTTGGAAAACACCTGCGCAAGTGTCCGTCGATGGCCCGCTGTGGCCTTATCCAGAGCGGATCACCACGGGGCCTCTAACGAATTACGGGTACGGCAGTGTGCTCATTCCCTTCCAAGCAAAGCTTTCCTCACAAGGCACCCCCTCGGCGGTTACGGTGCAGGTGGCTCTTGAATGGCTCGTGTGCAAAGACGAGTGTCTGCCGGGGGAGAGCTCAGTAGAACTCTCTCTACCCGTAACGGCAATGAGCGGCGCTCCGTCGCCATACGCCAAAGAGTTTGAAGCCGCGTTCAGCCGAGTACCAACCCCTCTTCAACGCGTATCGATAGCGATCGAGGAGCAACAAGACAAGATCATCCTCGCTCTCATTCCCCTTGAACAGCGACAGTTCCCATCGGCTGTAACGTTTTTTCCCGAAGACCCGCGCATCATTTCAAACTCAGCGGCTCAAATCAGCTCACGAGATGGGGACACTCTGCGACTGTCGCTTGAGCGAGATCCGCGACGGAGGGATCCAATACCCAGAATTCGCGGGGTGCTGTTCTCTGACCAAGGGTGGTCCGAAAGTGGAATGCCCAAAGCCGTTCAGATCGATACAAATCCGGGAGAGCCCATCACTGAAGGCGTCACGAGCTCAAGCCAAAGCCAAGAAGAGACTCACGTCGGGTTTGTCGGTTTTGGGGCCGCTCTTCTGTTTGCCTGGCTCGGAGGCATACTTTTAAACCTGATGCCGTGTGTGTTTCCCGTTCTGTCGATTAAGGTTCTCAGCTTTGTCACCCAGGCAGATCAAAGCCCTCACATCACGCGTCGCCATGGCCTTGTGTTTACAGCCGGAGTCATCGTTTCTTTCTGGGTTCTGGCCCTGATTGTACTTTCGGTCAAGGCCGGCGGCGAGCAGCTTGGGTGGGGCTTCCAACTGCAATCACCTACGTTCGTTGTTGGGATGATATTCACCCTGCTGTGCATCGGATGCGTGTTTCTGACTGATGTTACGATCGGCCAACGACTGCAAACACTTGCGGGCGCATCAAAGCTTCCGACAAACCTGATCGGCTCCTTTTGCAACGGAGCGCTGGCTACGGCGGTCGCGACACCTTGCACCGCACCTTTTATGAGCTCAGCGCTTGCTGCAACGATCGTCCTGCCACCGATAGCCGGGTTCGCAGTATTCACCTGCCTCGGTCTCGGCATGAGCACGCCATATCTTATCCTCGCATACAACCCGCGACTCCTGCGATTCTTGCCTAAGCCCGGCGAGTGGATGATCACCTTCAAAGAGCTGATGGCGTTCCCTCTTTTTGCCAGCGTTGTGTGGCTCTCACGAGTATTTGCTCGCCAGATGGGAATCGAACCACCGGCTCTGAACCTTGTGATGGATGTGTTGTGGGGCATTTTCATCGCTGCGTTCGGCTTCTGGCTCCTGACGGTGTCGCGACGAAGCGCAGCTGGTCGCATGAACCGCGCGTTGAATGTCCTTGCGATTCTGGGAATTATCCTTGGGGTCTACATCGCGATTCCCTCGACCGCCGAGGTCGACGATTCGAGAGCGCGCGCCTGCGCTCCATCAGATACCGTGGCTCCATTCACGGACGGGCATGGTTTGTTGTGGGAAAACTACTCGGAGGACCGCCTGATGAAGCTCACAGCCCAGGGCCGCCCCGTGTACATCGATTTCACCGCCGAGTGGTGCATTACCTGTCAAGTGAATGAGCGGGTCGTGTTTAGCTCCCAGGAGGTTCGAGACCTCATAGCAGAGAAGAACGTGACACTGGTTCGAGCGGACTGGACCTCAAAGAATCAGGTCATCACGAATGCCCTGCGGCGCTATGGTCGGAACGGCGTCCCCCTGAATGTGATCATTACCGGGCCGACATCAGAGCCGATAGTCTTGCCCAACATCCTGACCCCCGGGATAGTTATTGAAGCGCTAAAGAAATTGCCAGGCTGACCGAACCTCGCTACATTTCAAGCGACGATACTGCTAAGGATTCATCCGTATGAAACACCTACTTCTCTCCATTGCTGCCCTCTTCTTGTGCACCATTACTACGGCCGCCGCTGAGGTGGCGACGACGGGCAAAGCGGCCCCTCAATTTACCCTCAAAAACGCCAAGGGAGTCGAGGTCACGTTGCAAAGCTTTGCCGGCAAGATCGTCGTCCTCGAGTGGTTCAATCCCGCCTGTCCCTTTGTTAAAAAGTTTTACGCAAACGGCGACATGCAGAAGTTTCAACAAGAAGTTCGCGAAAAGGGTGCTGTCTGGCTCGTCATAAATTCAAGCGCCCCAGGCAAGCAAGGACACATCTCGCAAGAGGACGCTGACGATACGATGCGAGATCTCAACATGGAAGCAAACGATCTTCTACTCGATCCTACGGGCTCCGTCGGTACGTCATATGGCGCTAAGACCACTCCACACATGTTTGTGATCGATGCCAACGGAACGCTAGCGTATGCAGGCGCCATCGATAGCACTCCATCCACTCGCTCAAGCGATATTTCATCATCAACGAATTACGTCCTAAATGCGGTTGAAGCACTTCAGGCACACAAACCGGTATCCCCCGCAGATACAGCTCCATACGGCTGCTCGGTTAAGTACGCGGAGTGAGTAGCGTGGAACAACCTCGGTCGTCTCACGCCCAGAGCGCTGCGAGCGCGGGTGCACGCAAGGCTATTATTGGAATCGCTGTTAATGCCGGACTTGCTATCACGAAAGGAACGGCCGGTGTCCTAGGAAATTCGTATGCCCTCGTCGCCGATGCGATCGAGTCAGCGTCGGATATTCTATCATCACTCATCGTGCTTTTTGGTGTCCGCATGGCGGGAAAGCCTGCTGATGCAAACCATCCATATGGGCACGGTAAGTTTGAGCCTCTTGCAGCCCTCACGGTAGCTATGGTGCTCTTGGGCGCGGCTATACTCATAGCCGTTGAGAGCACCCAAGAGATCCTTACGCCCCATCACGCGCCGGCGGCATTTACCTTAGTGGTATTAGTCGCTGTCATCGCCGTTAAAGAGACCCTCTTCCGTAACGTTCTGGCGGCCAGCGATGAGATCGGTAGCACCGCTCTCAAAAGCGACGCATGGCACCACCGCGCCGATGCGATCTCAAGCGCGGCTGCTTTCGTCGGAATCTCAACAGCACTGATTGGAGGACCTGGATACGAGAGCGCCGATGATTTCGCGGCTCTTATCGCAGCTGTTCTTATCGCAATCAACGCCGCTCGACTCATTAAACCTGCTCTTCTTGAGCTGATCGATACAGCACCAAACCCGGAGATCGCCTCGCAGATCAGAGCGATAGCGGCTCAAGTTCCCGGTGTATTAGGAACCCACAAGTGTCACGTTCGAAAACTTGGCTTCGATCACTTTGTCGATCTCGATGTCCTCTGCGATCCAAACGCATCGATTCGGGAGGGTCATGAAGTAGCTCACAACGTGGGGGAGGCGATTCACCGTCAACTGCCACAGATCTCAAAAGTACTGGTGCACGTTGAGCCTGCAGATGATTACGGACGTCGCTCGCGGGATTACCAATAACCCCACCCCTCTCCGCAGTGGTTCTATCCCCTTGGAAATCGGAGGTTTTTCCCCTTTCTGCTGAATTGTGAGAGTTCTGTTAGAAGTGAATTGTGAGAGTTTTGCTAGAAACACTTCCACGCTCTTGGCCCGAGATCTAGTTTGCGATAGCTTTCGCCCCCCACCCCCGGTCGACGGAACGTCGCAAAGAAGAGGTTGGTAGAGGTCTTACTTCAAGGCCTATATGTAGTATCCGTATTCGACAAGCACTATCTACATGCTCTCCTCACACACTCCCCCAGCAGTTTCCTCGGTTCTCGGAGGCGCAGAAGGTCCGTCCCTTCCAGCCGACCTCGCAGGTGTAGTTTCGGCACGACCTGATCGGCATCGGGTCGTCACCACAAGTATCGAAACATCGCGAATAAAGACGCTCAAACAGTTGGCAGGTCATTCAATTCGGCCGGCATTTGTTGTCAGTGGCGGTTCCGGATCCGGCAAATCGCACATGTGTAAACTACTCGCGGATGGAGGCTACATCCAAGCGGAGCGACTCATCACCCGACCGAGACGGCCGTGTGATCCGGTGCACGATCGACCGTTTCCTAATAGCGAGGGCTACGCGACTGATCCGGTCGCGCTCAGTTACAGCAAGCACGCCGGTCACTACGGTATCCCCGTTAGTGCTCTTGAATCGCTCGACACTAAACCTGAGCGACCGATCTTTATCGCCGGCGATGTTGGCAAGATATCTCCGTTTTCACGCGTGCTCGATCTAGCTCTTCCACTACTTCCAGTGGTCAACATTCGCCTGGAGGTTCCAGTTGCTGTGATGGCAGACCGGCTTGCCCACAGCAGGGCCGAGGGCTTTCAAGGAGAGGCGCAGCAACGTCAGAAGCAGAACGAGGCTCTCCTTTCCTGGGAACTGGCGCAGGTTCGATCACTCAAGGATTTCTTCAACATGCACGTGGTGTTGAATCTGACCGCACAGGAGCATGAAAAACTCGGCTATTCAGAAACTCAACTAAAGCCCCTTGACCGGCAGTTGATCGAGTCGCTTCTTCCACGATTCGAGCGACAGGCGATACTACGCTCGAGCACCCTCGCGAGCGACATCCTCGTCCCGCGAACTCTTCGTGGAGTCTATGGAGCTCCCCCTGAAGTGTTAGAGGTTCTTGAGCATCAGATAGCGCCCGCTCTCAAGGAGAGTCGTGTACACGATTTTTCAATCAAAGGCGGACTGGCTGTCGCTATCTACATCGCACCCGATAACACAACCCCGCCCACTGAGATTGAGGATATCAATCTACTACCGCTATCTGTGCGGCCAAAGCGACCGTCGCAGCCGATGGATCGGCCTGTGTCGGCAGATATAGATTGGGCCGTCGGAACTTTCCCGCAGGAGAGAGAACGTCATCAATCACTCGTCACCGCACTGACTCAAAAGTCAGTCGCATTCGAGGATTTTTGGAACAAGCCTATCTTCAATTCGAACAAAGCTCACGGCGTCGTTTCGACTGAGAGCGGTCGCGAGGTAGAGCTTGACGCAATTGCGCTCAGCAGAGTACGCCCCGAAGGTTCACCGTTCTGCTTTGAGTTCCCATTTGATGGCTATCTCGCATTCAGACGCCGTCAGGTTCAGCTTTCGAACGGGGCGAGTGTATCGCTCGTACCACCTGAGATGCTGATCATGGAAAAGCTCATCGCGGGCCGAGATAGTTCGCTCGGGAAATTCGACCTATTCGACGCGATTGCTGTGCTCTGTACGCAACCGATCGATCTTCAAGTTATTACTCACATGGTGGAGTCTCAGACCTTCGGTGTCGACATCGATCGCTCCACCCTTCCGGCAAAGCCATCGGCCTGGTCGGAAGTGGCGCAAGCCCTGCGCGACTGTGGAATTAGAAACAACAAGTTGCGCCTTGCACTTATTGATCGATGCATCGTGAACTATGCGCCCTTCAACAGCTCCGTATCGGGTACGAGCTCTCCGCATTACGAGTCCCAAAGTCCAGAAAACGGGCAGGATGCAAAAGCAGTAATTAACTTTGAGTGGAGCCCGTCAACGCTTAAGAAGATGGCGTTTATCGACGCGGCGCTCACCTCGTTAGAGACCTGCATCAAGAAGCTTTCT
The DNA here is from genome assembly GCA_044347025.1 of Bdellovibrionota bacterium. Classification (GTDB taxonomy): domain Bacteria; phylum Bdellovibrionota_C; class UBA2361; order UBA2361; family OMII01; genus OMII01. The sequence continues at coordinate 356 of JBIIYC010000070.1, read as the reverse complement.
CAAGAAGACTCGGAGGAGTTTTCATCGGTCGTAGCGGCGATCGGCCGGGAAGAAGCTCTTCAGAGAGCTGTCTACCTGGAAAAGTTTCTTGTATACCTCGCCTCGTATCAAATTGGGCGACCAGACGTCTTCATCACTCGAGAGGCTTTCGCCGCATCTGTAAAAGCCGACACGGCGCACTAGCAGGGTGGTGAAAAAAGACTTCCTGTTGCGCATTTCGATAGTTTGGCTGCAACTTCGTTGGAGCCGCCGAAAAAATCCTCAACGTATCTCAGAGGATACGCCTCCGGTTTTTTCGTCATCTCCGCCTTGTTTCGTCAAAACTCTCAAAATGCTCACGACGGAACCCTTTTTCA
>JBIIYC010000215.1:0-4029 GCA_044347025.1 Bdellovibrionota bacterium | reverse complement strand
TGATACTTGCCGGCTCAACAACCTGGGTGTTTGGCTGCTCGACTGGTTCCTGGATGACAGGAACAGGGCCCTTCTTGCGAACTATCGTTGTTGCAGGCTCTGAGGGTTGCTTCGCGGGGGCCGACGGCGCTACGACCTCGCGACTGGATTCGCGTGAATCTTGACCTCGGGAAAGTCCTGCCAGGAGAGCCTCCTCCGCCTTCTTGAATGTATCGCCGTATCCAACATCGCCCGTTTCGCTGGCCTCGATGAACATCGCGTCTTGGGCGTGGCCCGGAAGTGGAGTAAGCGAGGCCAATGCCGCTAGCAGGGTGAGCCTCTGTCCAAGTAGCCTTACTGTTCCAACCTGCTTCATCTCGCGCATATGCCTAACGAATGGCTTCAAACCTGTGTAACCACTAATCCTACCTTTCGTGGTACCTGCTTCTGGTTATTGTGAAAATGTGCGTGGACGTATCCTACAATCTCGTATCGGCTGGAAAAATTATTCGAGTCCGAGGGATTTGCGTATGTCATTGAATTTACCGGGCTTTTGGTCCTGATTCTGCCTTCGCTGGAGATCTCGTTCAAAGGACCCATCCATGAGGTCTTGGAGTTCCTCATCGTCAGCCCCCGCCGCCCGCTTAGCAGCGGCATCTCGCCCCTTGTTTACACCCTTGAGGAAGTCCACCAGTTCGGCGTCTCGAGGGTCCATGGCTGGTTGCTCTCGGCTTCCCCGCGATGGCTCAACGTGCACGCCGGGTCCAGTCGAGGCTCCAAAGCGAATTGCCGCAACTACGAGCGCGAGCGTAACGAGGATCCCGATCTGGACCTTGCTGCGCAGTGGCGCCGAAAAATTTCTGAGGCTGATAAGGCTCATTACCCGCTAGTGCTCTACTTCTGCTTTGGGCGCTTGTAGTACTGCCAGCGCCCCTGTCTGATCTCTGTAACCTCTTGGTGTGCCGGTCGGTAGTAGTGCCCCTCCGGGTCAAGGCCGGGCGGGACATCAACAATATCCACCATCGGCTCCTCCCACACATACTCCACTACCCCTGGAGCCTCCTTCACCTGGTACTCCACGATGGGTTGTGGCGCTGGGGCGGGGGAGCTACAGCCGCTTGTCACGCCGCCTGCCGCTACAACCACACCACCAAGAAGTATATACCTGCCAACCGTTTTCATACCATCCACCTCCTTACACCCCTGAATCTCTAAAGCCCGAGTCCATTATTGAACTCACCGCACCACTGACTCCACCGCCGTTCGGGTCCTCTTCGGCGAAGCCGCCCATCATGCGATCCTGGAGATCGCGAGCGCCGTATGGAGCCACCATTACAACTTCCTCAAGCGCTTTACTAAAATCGTCACCATGTCGACTCAGGGCGTCGGTGAATAGCTGGTTATCGTCTCCGTTGTTCGTACTCACCCAGTAGAACGCCGGCTCGACCGGAAGCACCAGGGCACCTTCTCCTATGTCAGAAAGGAGATAGAACTGCGATTCAACTCCCTTGATAGTGCGGAGGCGCATCACCACATCCGCTTGTTGCGGCGTGAGGTTAAATGCCTGCGCGGTCAGATGGAACTTGTTCGGATCTTGTCTGAGGAAGATCTTGTGTGCACTGTTCTGCACGATCGCCTGACCGCCAGAGCCGACATAAAAATCCTCTCCTGACTGCGATGCTGCAATCACGATTCCTTTGCGTTTGCGGTAGAGCCGGAAAGCCGTTTCAATCGTCCCGGCTTGGGTCTTACCGATGAGCTCATGCGCCTCGTCAAACACAAGAACCTTACGAGTATCGAGCTCTCGAGGGTCGTTCATCACCGTATCCGCCCATACCATGGCGATCTTGAGGAACACACGCTGCAGATCTGGATTCCTGCTGAGCGCCTTGAGGTCGAAGACGATGAACCGCTCCTTGAGCTTCAGTGACCCTGGTCGGTCAAAGAATCGTGCATAGGTACCTTCACCGTAGTAGTCGGCGATGAGGAGCGCTATTCGTTGTCGGCGGCGTGCAGCATCCTCGGTCTCGTCAACTCGCCGTGGTGCCCTGAGGACCGAGACAACATCGCTCAGAATGAACTCGCGACGCATCGGACCGCTACGGTAAATGCGGTGCGCCTCTGTCAGGGAATCTGCAACGCTTCCGCGTTCAAGTCTGTCGGGAACGTTGTTTCCATCCGTCGCCATATCGCAGATGACATCTGCGCACATATCGAGCAGATCCTTGTAGTCGTCATTTCGAGAGTCCGGAGTAATCTCGCCGAGTCGGGCGAGGAAGTTCATCGCTGGGGCGCGAGATGGGGTCGCCTCGTACACGCGACCGCCGAACAGTTTGGCGATCTTTTCGAATCCGCAGGGCTGTCCGGTCATACCCTTATCAAAAATAAAGGTAATCGGATTGCGTTCAATGATCCGCCCGTCTGAGAGGGTGGCGTAGTGCCCGCGATTGAGCATGGTTATCAGGAAGCACATCAGGTAGCTCTTACCAGCTCCAGATACTCCGCTGATGAGTACGTTGGGTGCGATGTTGGAATCGTAGAGGTCAAAGCCCACGAGCTCGCGGTTCCAGAGGCTCGGAAGTAAGATTTGGCTACCTGCACTGCCGCGCCAATTGCCCCAAAGGGGAAACATTCGAACAGCTCTCGAAGACTGCACCACAGTTGTCCAACCAGCACCGTCGGTGGCTGGATCGTACGCCCCGGGCAGGGAGTTAATGAGAACCGCCATGTCAGATATTTCGTGAATCATTCCGCGTGCGCCGTTGAGCTGCGGAAATGAGGCTACAGCCTCGGAGGACGCTCGGATCGCTTCATCTTCGGTCTGACAGATAAACGTCTGATGAACACCAATCGAGACGATCTGCTCGCGGGCGTTGTAGAGCTCCTGGCGTGCGTGTCTGATGGCACTAATCTGATGTTGCACCTTTTGGTTTGATCGACCACCCCAACCGCGCTCACGCATTCCGAGTGTACCATCGAGTCGATCGAGCCGCTCTAGTTGAACTTCCTTTGGATCCTTCGAGAACGTCACGCTCAAAATGTTCTCATACGGAGCCGATTGCAGCGGAGCAATCATGAGCGGCATGCAGGTCTTGGGAGGCTTCACCATCGAAACCGATCGGAATACACGCCCGTCCTTCTTAATAATTCCATCACGCGGATGTTCTACTCCGGTTTCGGAGAGCTGATTAGCGAGAAGGTCGTCAGGATCGTAATCAGGCACCGGAATAGCCGTTGTTCGTCCCCGGCGATTTTTTCCAGGCTTCACGCTGCGCCGATTGAGGATCGGATAGAGTGTGTTGATAAGGTCTTGGCCATTCATTCGCCGCGGATAGAAGCCGAGGTCAGCCAGTTTGGCTGCGGTTCCGTCGATGATACCCTTAAACTTGTTGGCATGCCCCATGTACTCGGCGTATCGCTGTTCGGCGCTCAATCCGACTGCGCCATAGAAGAACATCTTCATGGTGCGAGCGAGTTGATGGGCGAGGCCTTTGCCCTCCCAGGGAGGATCGTAGCGAAAGCATGCATAGAGCCGCAGCTTCCGCGGACGACGATGAAGCGACCGAGCTTGACTCGCTAAGCGGATGGAACGAACCCACCGGCGCGCCATCCAACCAGCAGGGCCGGTCAATGGGTATCGATTCATGCAGTCGCGGAGCAGATCCTCTACGTCAAACGTAGTTACCCAGCAGAACTGAGCAGACATCGTATGGTCCATAGCATCGAGGAGCTCCTGTATTCGCTCGCAGAGCTGAAACGCATCGGCATCCGATACTTTGGTTATCCATTTCGGTTGAAGCTCCCAGAGGGACCACAGCGAGGCGTCTGTGTGAACGAAGATCTCGTTCTCCTGATCGTAGCGCGCAAAAGGGAGCAATTTATTGAACAGCTCCTCATCTTGAAACAACCTTTGTCGCGTTAACCTATTTATGCTCATGTAACCTACTCATCGTATAGCCTTGGCTGCGCAGTGTGCGGAGCCAAGAATCGAACTTCCTTATTCTGATGATCGATGATGACCTGAATCTGAGCTTTGCTCTCAATGATGGC
>JBIIYC010000069.1:0-13509 GCA_044347025.1 Bdellovibrionota bacterium | reverse complement strand
CTCGCCTGATTCGACGTTGCCGTTGCCGCATGCGGGACATGCGCCGCAGTCGTTTAAACAGCTCGAGCAGTTCTCTCCACCGTTACACGATCCATCACCGCACGTAGTGCAGCTGCCGCAATCACTGGAGCAGCTACTGCAGTCCTCAATACCGTTACAACTTCCATCGCCACAGTATCCGGCGCATGAGCCGCAATCTGCGCCGCAGCTACTGCAGTCCTCTGCTCCATTGCACGTACCATCCCCGCAGTTACTGCCGCAGTCACTCGAGCAGTTGCTGGTCGACTCAGACCCATTACATGTTCCATCACCACAGCTGCTTCCGCAGTCGCCGGGGCAGTTTGCAGTTGTCTCCGAGGCGCTACAGGAGCCATCGCCACAGGATCCGCCGCATGAGCCGCAATCGCTGGGGCAGCCACTACAGTCCTCGGTCCCGTTGCAGCTTCCATCACCGCAGCTGCTTCCGCAGTCTCCGGGGCAGTTTGCGGTGGTGTCCGAGCCATTGCAGAAGCTATCGCCGCAGTATGGACACGATCCGCAATCGCTGGGGCAGCCACTACAGTCCTCGGTCCCGTTGCAGCTTCCATCACCACAGCTGCTTCCGCAGTCGCCGGGGCAGTTTGCGGTGCTGTCTGATCCGTTGCAGGAGCCATCGCCGCAGTATGGACACGAGCCGCAATCATCTGGGCATACGTTGCAATCTTCACCACTCTCACACATGCCATCTCCACACGACTCAGCGTGCCCGCTCATCGGCATTGCACAGAGAAGTAGCGTCATCAGGATGATGCTGACGAAATTCGGAACACTCCATTTCGTATCTGCTGCGTACACGTTGCTGCTTTCTCTCGTAGGATTACTGCCTACATGAAGCAGTCGACGCGGTACCCGCCCAGCTAAAGTGATTTTGTGGTTTTACCGGGCCGCAGGGCTCTGACTACGGGATTTCGTGACTCATATGGGATGCGCCTCGTGAATTCTCGTAGGAGATACCTCGGAGAGGTAACACGCTTCGTGGTCTACGGGCACTCGACGCTCTGCTTCGGCATACGCAGGGTAGCTCGAAGTGCGATGCGGTGTAGTCGCTTAATTTCACGAGCGGTTGCGTTACGTGAGGATCGTGCGCCCGGAGATGCGGAGCTTGCTGCCCGATTTGCATAGAGACCAGCGCGCCGGAGTGTGACGAGGTGGGCTCGGTACTTCGATACCGTCGTTCGATAGGATTGTTTGACACATCCAGAGGGAAGTGTTGGGCACTGAAGCGTTATCTTAGGAATTGCAAAGCTCTCGTTCATGACCTCAAAGTAGGCAAATTCGGTTCCGGCCTGGGCGATTTCAAGGGCATCTTGAATCTTATTTCGCAGCGCCTCATCTTGCACCTGTCTCTGGATGCGCTGCGTTGAGTTGTTAATGGTCTTGAGGACGTAGCTCTGTAAGGACAGAGCTCGTGCGTCGGCCTTGGTAACGCTTGAGGCTTGATTGCGCGTTGTGCACGCTGGCGCAGGTAACGGCTCCGGCTCGACATTGAACAGTGTGGTGAGTTGACCAGTGGCGATTGAGCGCTCAGCAGGCTCGAAGGTAAAGGTGTCGAGGTGCGGACGGATAGTGTAGGAGCCCTCTGCTGGAAGATTCTCAAAGAAGAAGTATCCGTTGGAATCGGTGAGGGTGCTTCGATAGAAGAAGCGACCCTGTGACAACACTCGGTTCGTATCGAAGGCTACGGCTCTCCGTGCTGTGCGAGCACCATCATTCATGATGAGGTAGATCGTCACCGGTTCATTAAATGGTTGACCACTCGGTGCAAGGATAAAGCCCTCCACTGCGTCCTCTGATACGGCGCGGATCGGGACAGGCGGAGTCGGAGTTGGTGTTGAGGTTGGAGTACTGGTTGGAGTGTTTACCGGAGTGTTAGTAGGAGTAGCCGTACTGGTCGGTGTGTGCGTTGCTGTGTGAACCGATGTCGGAGTGTGAGTAAGTGTTGGCGTCTGGGTTGCGGTGTAGGTAGGTGTAGCCGTTTGGGTATGGGTAGGTGTAGCCGTTTGGGTATGGGTGGGTGTTGGCGTAGGTGTTGAACAGCTACTTGGCTGGCCGGAGCAGACCGCGCCGCTTTCAATCGTGCAGGTTGAAGAGCATCCATCACCAGCGGTTGTATTGCTATCATCGCACGTTTCACCAGACCCTAGTATTCCATCTCCGCAGATTGGTTCGATGTTGCATGAGGAATCGCAGCCATCGCCATTGTTGCCGTTACCGTCATCACACTCTTCACCACTCGTTTGGATTCCATTTCCGCACCCGGTTGGCGTGCAGTTCGAGTCGCATCCGTCTCCATCGACTCGACCGCCATCATCGCACGTTTCGCCTCCGAAGACGGAACCATTACCGCACTCGATAATACAGTTGTCGCAACCATCGCCGTTGCTTGAATTGGCATCGTCACACTCTTCGCCGGATCCGACGACTCCATCGCCGCAGGTCGCGCATGAGCCGCAGTCCGTTTGGGAGTTAGCACACGATTCGTAGGGGCTATCGCAGTGCCCATCGCCGTATGAGTAGCAGTCTTGCGGGCAGTCACCCCGAGTTTCTGGGCCGGTGCAGGCACCGTCACCGCAGGAATCTCCGCAATCGCTAGGGCAGTTCGAGGATAATTCATCGCCATTACAGGAGCCGTCACCACACGAACTTCCACAGTCTTGCGGGCAGTTGACTGTCGTATCTACCCCGTTGCAAAGGCTGTCACCGCAGAATTCGCCTCCGCAGGAGCCGCAATCCATCGAGCAGTCGCCACAGTACTCTGACCCGTTACAGCTGCCATCGCCGCAGTATGCACACGCTCCGCAGTCGGAATCGCAGGTACCGCAGTCTTCGGACCCGTTACAGGTTCCATCGCCGCAGGAGCTTCCGCAATCGGTTGAGCAGTTCGACGTTGATTCCGAACCATTGCATGTACCATCGCCGCAGTTGCTTCCGCAGTCGCCTGGGCAGTCGACAGTGGTCTCCGTGCCGTTGCAGGTTCCATCCCCGCAGGAGGTGCATGATCCGCAGTCGGAATAGCAGTTATTACAGTCTTCAGAGCCGTTGCAGCTGCCATCGCCGCAGGAGGTTCCGCAATCCCCTGGGCAGTCGACACTTGATTCCGAGCCGTTACAGGAGCCATCACCGCAGCTTGTGCTCTCTGTCTGACACGATGAGTCACATCCGTCGCCGCTCGATGTGTTTCCGTCATCACATGTCTCACCTCCGATGCTGTATCCGTCGCCGCACTCGTTTGCACCATCGGGGATCCAATAGGCGTAGCCCGAACCAAGACCGCTGGCAGTGGTTAGTCCATAGACCGATAGCTGAGTAGGGGTGCTTGCGGCGCAGATGTTACCGTTCCCGTACGCGGTGGCTGCAGTGAAGTTAAAGTAAGAACTGCCGCTTGAACCATCTGGTGGATACCATGAACCTCCAGATCCCGTGTGGCAATCGTAGCTCTGATAGAGACACGTAGAGTTGGTAACGGCATTACAAACATACTGGGCCTGGCAAGCATAATCACCGACGTTGCAGTACACGGTTACGCCAGCTCGATGGCTCTCTTTGTTGAAATAGATCGTGAGGGATGTCTCTGTGGTGCAGGTGTCACTGCAGCCATCATGAGCAGCGCTGTTTCCATCATCGCACTGTTCGCCAGCGTCGATTGTGCCGTTGCCGCATCCACAGTCGCTAGAACATGTCGAGATCGATTCAGGCCCGTTACAAGCTCCGTCACCGCAGGAGCTTCCGCAATCGGTCACGCAGTTCGAGGTCGACTCATACCCGTTGCAGTAGCCATCCCCACATGCCGGAGGATTCTCAGTTTGGCACGCCGAGTCACAGCCATCACCACTCGTCGAATTGCCATCATCGCACTGTTCTCCTGAGGTGACTGAGCCATCGCCACAGTATGGCGTGCAGACGCCGCAATCGCTGGTGCAACTACCGCAGGTCTCGCCGTCGTTACAGACGCCGTCGCCGCAGTATGTGCAGGCTCCGCAGTCAGATGAGCAGCTGGTGCAGCTTTCATAGCCATTACAGCTACCGTCCCCACAGACGGGGGGGCAATCGCTTGGGCAGTCTGCCCAATTTTCGACGCCGTTACAGGTACCATCTCCGCAGTATGTGCAGGCTCCGCAGTCAATTGAGCAACCACTGCATTCCTCGGACCCGTTGCAGGTTCCATCGCCGCAGTAGCTTCCGCAGTCGCCCGGGCAGTTGACAGTGGTCTCACCGCCGTTACACGATCCATCCCCACAAGACGGAGAATTCTCAGTCTGACACCCCGAGTCACAGCCATCACCGCTCGAAGTATTGCCATCGTCGCACTGCTCTCCTGAATCTATTGTGCCGTTACCGCACGGTGGGCACGGGGAACAGCCACAGGCGTAATCCGTCGATCCGCAGCCGCAGCTTCCGGCGCTGGTTTTCAGGGGGTCATACGGACACCCGTCTTCACAGTCATAGGTGCTATCGCCGTCAGAGTCAGGCCCTCCGCAGCATGGAGTATCCGCCATGCCACATCCGCACGAGCCCGCACTTGTTTTGCTTGAATTGTTGTCGCACTCGTCAGTCGGGGTGCAGGTTCCATCGCCGTCGGTGTCAACACCGCCAACTGGACAGGAATCGTTACAGTCTGGCGTCGCATCTCCGTCGCTATCGGTATCCGGAGTTCCGCATCCGCAGGTGCCGGGGGAACTCTTGTTTGAGTCGTATGGGCAAGAATCCGTGTTGTTGCAGACTAGATCGCCATCGTCGTCCCCGTACATATAGCACGGACCACAGGGCGAGCAGCCACAGGCTCCAGGAGCTGGATTGCCTGGTCCACACCCGTAGTCGTAACACGATCCTTCAGCAGTTCCACAGCCGCAGCTGCCGGGGGACGTTTTTGCCGGATCGTAATCGCATTCATCGATACAATCCGCGGTTCCATCGCTATCCCAGTCGACGTCGGAGACACCACATCCGCATTGCCCCGAGCTTGTTTTGGATGAATCCGTGACGCATCCGTCGTTGCAATCTGCAACCCCATCGGAATCTGTGTCCCCATCCGAGAAGCCGCATCCACACTGTCCCGGACTCGATTTTGAGGGATCCCCGCTACAGCCATCAGCGCAGTTTGCTACTCCATCACCATCCGAATCGGAGGTGTCCGAGGGAAAGGAGCAGCTTCCCGAGTCGCATACGTTGAAAGTGCAGGGGTCGCCATCGTCGCACTCCCCGTCATACGAGCACTGCGCCCATGCGGGTGTTGCGCCGAGGAGCGCCGCGAGGCCTACGGCGAGGCAAAGTGAATGGAGTACACTCACGCGCAGTGACATCTCCACCACAGTATGGAGCAGTCGGGCCACCCAGTCCTTGGGGGATATGTCGTTGCCGAGTCCGTCCATAATACAATTCCCACCTGTTGAACGGAGTCGACGCAGCGGTCCAGAAACTTGAGGGTATTGTTGCGAATATCTGCGCGTATTCGTCGATGACGCCTTAAACACCTGATATCCCTCAGTCTCAGCGAATAAAAACCAGACCGGATTCGGCGAGCCGACTTTTGCTGATACGGATAGCGAATACGAGAATATCGGAGTACGGCCATCGAATCCGGTGATTTTGCCGTCTAGACGACCGTTGTTGGCCCGGTGAATACTTGTGACGAACGGCAATCTACCCTGACATGGTGGTAGAGCGTCACCGCAACGAACGTCGGCGATACGCCGGTCCTCCCGTTGGTGCGACTGCCTGGGAGAGACGGGGCGCATTTCCGGCCCCGTATGCGCGTTGTATCAAGTTCGAAACGTAGTACGGGGAATACAGGAGAGATGAGATGAATAAGCTGATCACGGAGTGTGTAGGGACGTTCTTCTTGGTGCTTACTATTGGATGCACCGTCATAGGGTCTAATCCGGATGTTATCGCACCGCTCGCTATCGGCGCTGTGTTGATGGCGATGGTATTTGCAGGGGGGCATCTCTCGGGGGCGCACTACAATCCCGCAGTGACTCTCGGGCTTATGGTACGTGGTCGGTGCTCAGCGGGTGAAGCGCTCACGTACATGGCGGCCCAGTGCGTTGGCGCGCTCGTCGCTGCAGTAGTGGTGGGAGTTCTCAAGGCCGGTATCATTGTTACCCCAGGCACGATCGATACAACCAAGGCACTTATCGCCGAGTTCTTATTTACGTTCGCGTTGGTGTACGTGGTCTTGAATGTCGCAACAGCAAAGGGCACGGCTAACAACTCATTTTACGGGTTAGCGATCGGCAGCACGGTGATGGCTGGTGCTTTTGCAGTCGGAGGGATATCGGGTGGAGCGTTCAATCCAGCAGTCGCTCTTGGTGTAACGGTGATGGGGCTCTCGGCGTTGTCGAATATCTGGGTGTTCCTTGCCGCGAATTTTGGTGCCGGGTTGGTGGCTGGTTTGGTGTTTAAGAAGCTGAATCCGAATGATCTTTGATTGAAGGGAATCATTCGGTGATGGCGTGAACGGCGGGCGACACGCCCGCCCTCCCAATGTGGCGCGCGGTCACCTAGGCCTTTGGCCGACGGTTATATTCGTTGATGGCGCGAACGGCGGGCTACACGCCCGCCCTCCCAATGTGGCGCGCGGTCACCTAGGCCTTTGGCCGACGGTTATATTCGTTGATGGCACCAACGGCGGGCGACACGCCCGCCTGCATTGGAGGGAATTGTTCATCAAAGGGAGGGTCGGCATGTTGCCGACCGTTCGTTGCAAACATTCACCGGCCTTTGGCCGATGGCCGTATTCATTGGTGGTGTCAACGGCGGGCGACATCCTCCTGCGCCAAGGTTCCGGCTGAGAGGATGCCGTCCCGCGATTAAGGCTTCAAGACGATCTTTCCAAACTGCTGACCGTCTTCGAGGCGCTTTATCATCTTGATGCCATCCGCGAGTGGCGCGACAGAATCGATCGGAATCTGAATCTTATTCTGGAAGATAAACTCCATCGCTTCGATGAAGTCCTGACGACTCCCCATCGTTGAGCCGATGAGAGACACCTGCTTGGTGAAGAATATCCGGTTGTCGAACGAGAGTTCATACCCCTTGGTATTTCCAACGGTCACAATCCTTCCACCACGCGCCACAGCGCGGAGGCTCTTTGGCATGGTCTTTGAGCCCACGTTGTCGACCACGATGTCGACGCCACGGCCCTTGGTGAGTTTAAGTACCTCGGTGTGCCAATCAAGAGTGGTGGTGTAGTCAATTACAGAGGAGGCCCCGAGTCGATATGCACGATCAACTTTGTCCGAGCCCCCAGCGAGTGCCAGTACGGATGCGCCGGCTGCTTTTGCCAACAGGATCGAGAGTGAATTTACACCACCACCAGCTCCAACAACGAGCACACTCTCCCCGGCTCGCAGTTGTGCGCGCTTAAATAGCATTCTCCAACACGTTGTGCCGACTAGCAGTGGCGCTGCGCCATCTTCGAAAGACACAGAGTCCGGGAGGCGAAAGAGGTTGCCGACGGGAACGCATACGTACTCAGCCAGTCCACCCTTCACCTGTTCGCCGAGTATTTTGTAGCCGGGGCTTAGACTGTCTTCGCCTTTTCGAGTCCACTCATCCTCAGAGGTTAGGATTCCGGGGTTGACGATCACACGGGTGCCTGGAGTCCAGGTTGTGCCGGGGGTGTTGACCGATACGATCTCGCCTGAAACGTCGGAACCTCCGATGTGAGGCATATCGAGGTTAAGTCCCTGCCATCCGCGCCGCACCCAGATATCGAGGTGGTTGAGGGCGACGGCCTTAACTCGAATCAGGGCCTCGCCCGGCTTGGGCGCTGGTTGCGGTAGCTCCGCATATTTCAGGGTGTCTATCTCGCCGTGCTTCTCGAAAAATATCGCTTTCATAGTCATCGTACTGGTTAGACGTTGCTGTACTACCAGATAACCATTTCGCCAGGGCAGGGCGCAAGATGATAGTGGGGGAGTGCCGCGCACCCCTGCTGTCTACGCAGTGCGAGCGAGCACCGCACACACCCATCCCTTTTCGGTATGCTCGGAGCAGAGATTCCATCCGAGATTGTCGCAGTACGCGGTAAAAACCTGGTCCCACACCAGTTCGGTAATTCCTGACATGATAAGCGTCGCGTCTGGCTTTGAGACCCGTGTTACCTCCGGCGCAAGCTGCACTAATACTTCGCCGTATACGTTTGCCAGGATCAGGTCATAGCTTCCAGTGAGCGCGTGTAGTGGGGTCGTCGAGAGTGAGATCCGATCGCTGACCCGATTGAGCGCCGCGTTGTCACGCGCATTTTCTATCGCACCTTCGTCGATATCTATAGCTTCAACCGGTGCGGCAAAGAGTGTTGCCGCTGCGATCGCCAGGATTCCACTTCCGGTGCCAAGGTCTAAGATCTCATAGCCAGCGGTCGTCTCCGGTTTTGGAAGTTGCGTGAGTTGCTCAAGCACCATCTTGGTGGTCGAGTGGTGCCCCGTACCGAAACCAAGTCCAGGGATAATTTTGAGTGCCCCCACAGGAACGGGGCGGGGATCGGTAGGGGACTCGACCGGCACGACCTGGAGGGTTCCCGCCAGGATCGGCTCCCAGACATCGGGGCAGGCACCTGTCCAGTTCTCCTCAGAGACCTCGGCGCACGATACAAGGGTGCATCCAAGTGCTGGAAGGTGGCGGGCAAGCTCTTCAGCCTTCGATGCATCTCCATCAACGTAGCAGGTGATCTCGGGGGCGTTGTCGATTGAGGTGCCTATGGCACCCAGCTCCATGAGCTCCGAGCAGATTGCGTCGAGGGCTTCGCCGTGGAGGGTGGGATCGATGGGACGGAGAGTGATGGAGAACCATTTCATGGCGATGCTCTTAGCATGAAAGCATTTTGGGTGCACCACCACCCTGCTAGGTATCGCGGAGCGTTGGGGCCTTTTGACTCCCCACTAACTCCGTCGATGACCAAATAAGAGAGGCTACAAGGATCTCTCCTTGTAGCCTCTCGTACGGTCTATCGTCATCCAGGAGGGGACGGTTAGAGCGCCTTCTTGATAGTTGCTACCAACTGGTCCTTTGGAACTGCGCCAACGACTCGGTCAACCTCTGCGCCACCCTTGAAGATGATGAGGTTTGGAATCGCCCGTACATTGTACTGGGAGGGGCTCTTGGGGTTCTCGTCCACGTTTACCTTGCAGATCGTAACCTGTGAACCTAATTCAGTTGCGATCTCCTCCAAAACGGGTGCGATGCTCTTGCAAGGGCCACACCAGGGTGCCCAGAAGTCTACAACTACCACGTTGGAAGCCTTTAACACTGTGTTGTCAAAATCTGCATCGTTAATTTCTGCGACGTTACCCGCCATAAAAACTCCTTACGAACTGTATCTTTGCTATGTGTTGAGCCGCTGTATCTCGGCGGACGCCCTGGATTATTCAACATCGAAACACCATAAGTAAATCCCTTAAAAATGTTGCGATTGTGGTGGCCGCGAGGGGGGCGAAATAGGGGGAGGGAGCTAACTTTAAGTTGTTTGAACCTATTTTGTGGTGGCCGGCGTCATATGTTTAACAAACTTAAAGTCAGGCTCGCGGGGAGGGGAAAACCTGGGGGCCGAGACCAGAGAAGAGAGGGGAGACCTATGAACACAACCAATAACAGCCGAGCATCCGGACGGGGCTCCGCGAATCCCGTTCTCGTAGTTGATTCGTACGCCCGAGGCATATCGATTGGAAAGATAGACCCAGCCGGAAAAGGGCTTGAATTACAGGTAGATGAAGAGCGACGGGATAATGCGATGTTGCTCAGGAGCCGGTACGTCATGAAGTCCGGGGAGCCACTGCTGGACCTGGAGCGGCACCTGGCGCGACTCTCGGCGAGGGGAGAGCTTCGTCAGACGACGGTGGTTTTCGGGGTGACTACTGACCCGTTCCACCCGTTTGACGAGAAATTTGCCACCAGTATGAAGTTCCTGGAGATATTCGAGCGTTTCTCACCAGGGCGGCTGATTATCCAGACACGCTCTCCGCTGGTGGTGATCGGGTTGCCACTCCTTAAAAAGGTGCGGAATACCACCTGCGTCACAATTGGGCTCGAGACCCCGAGTGATGATGTGCGGTTACGCTACACTCCCGACCTTCCATCGGTTACCGAACGGTGGAAGACGGTACGAGCGCTTAAGCGCTTCGGCTTGAAGGTCGGGATTCAGGTCTCTCCGATGCTGCCCTACGGGGATTGGAGAGCCGATGCGGGGAGCTTCGCGGATGAGCTGTGCGAAGAGGCAGATTACATCTCGATTAAGTCGCTCGTACAGTGCTCTAGGACCGCTCGTCCCAGCAATCTGCTGGCGAGAAAGCTGATCGCAGATCGGCAGTTCTTCTGGTTGCGTCAGGATACGCACCGACCACTTGAGGATGCGATTCGGCAGCGAGCCGAGGCGAAGTTGCTGCATCCGGCGGGTGTGGAGATGCCGAATCCACAGATGGCCCTGTTCGGGACTACATCAGGGCGGTAGTAGGGGGTAGACCCGCGTATCGGTCTAGGGCATAGTTTCGGGCGTTCACCTACTTAGAAAAGGAATTCGCCATGAGCTATGAATTTTACAAGATCGTGCACCTCTTCGGAATCTCACTTGTTGTGATGGCACTGGGTGGCATCTTGCTCTTTACCATCAACGGCGGGACGAAGGTTTCCAACTCATTCCGTAAGGGAGCCATGATGACGCACGGGATCGGACTACTCCTGGTTCTCGTGGGTGGATTCGGATTGTTGGCGCGTCTCGGTATTCACGCGATTCCGATGTGGGCTGCACTGAAGCTCCTGATCTGGGCGCTCTTCGGCGCGTTTGTTGGCTTGGCCTATAAGCCAAACCTGGCGCGAAAGTTGTGGTTGGTAGTGCCGGTGCTCGTTGTGTGTGCCGCTGCACTCGCTATCACAAAGCCTGGTGTGTAGCCGGGCTAGCACCGCGTGTTCATGACCTTCGCGACGTCCGGACTCTATGAGTAGATCCGGCACACGGTGAGGATTGAGAGACACAGCAGATAGGTGATAGCTACAGAGCCAAAGAGACGTGGTGTGATGCGGCCGTCAAGAGAGATAGCTCTCAGCGTTCGCGTGATCACTGCGAAGAGTAGGTATATCACCAGATAGACCTTCGGTAATCGGCCTGCGAGTGCAAGGGTTCCGATCAAAATCGGAGCGAGTGCAAGTGAGAGCCGATACAGCGGTAGGAGCCACCCTACGCGAACGCCGACGAGTGCATCGGCGTACCACGTGGTTTCAACCGCACCCATAAGGCTTCCGACTGCGAGTGAGATGGCGACCCCCTCCCAGGGAAGATGGTTGTCGAGGACAATCAGGAATGAAAGAGCGGCGACCGCCGAGTGCGCGGCGAGGCATGTGCACACAGCCGTGAGAGGGCGTCCCTGCTCCCAGCCCGCTCGGGTTGCCCCGCGAAGAGAGAGAGCTCCTAACAGCAGCAGAAACATTCCCTGCGTGGAGGCTGCTCGAAATATCAAAAGCGACAGGAGCACAAGGAGGGCAAAAAACACCGAAACCACCCCGTATCCGGGTGCTGATGACGACCCCGCATTTCGCTCGCGGATCCACAACATCAGGGCGCCCTCGGACATACTCCAGGCGACGAGTACTAGGGTAAGGCGTATCAACAGATCGGTGATTTGATGGATGCCTTCAGGCGCCAGGGACGAGGTGCCTGTAATAATGGTGAGTGCGGTCACCACCGGGGTGAAGCGCAGGAGGACAAAGAGGGTTGTGAGGAAGATTCCTCGCGAGGTGCTCATATCCTCGGGATGCTATACCGAGCGAGTCGGTGTAAAAAGGGGGCTTTCTATGGTACGATCCGACAGGCCCCGTTGGGTCACACAACACGAGACTCCCCGTTCATGAAGCAGAGCCCTGTCCTTACATCTCAACAGCGACCATCAAATACCGATCAAGTTCGCTCGATGTTTGACGCGATAGCGCCTACCTACGATCTCCTTAACACCATACTGAGTGGCGGCTTTCATCGGCGGTGGGAGCGGCTGCTGGTGGAGGCGCTTCCGAACATGCCGCAGGGTCGGTGTCTCGACCTCTGCACCGGCACCGGCGCGTTGATACCGAAGCTCTCGACTCGGTACATGAGTGTTGTTGGTGCTGATATCTCACCTCAGATGCTTGAGGTGGCACGCTCACGCTGGACCGCGATACCGCATGTGACGTGGATTGAAGCCGATGCCCAGAATCTTCCCTTTGAAGACGAGACGTTCGATGTTGCCTCGGTCGCCTATGGTGTTCGAAACCTTCCAGATCTCAGTGCAGGACTCTCCGAGATTCGGCGGGTCGTAAAAGTGGGTGGTCAGGTGGGAATCCTTGAGTTCGGAACCGCTCGCAATCCCGTATGGCGTGCGATCTTTTCGTTCTACTCGCGTTATATCATCCCAATCATCGGAGGTATCATCTCGGGTGAGCGGGGAGCCTATGAGTATCTTCCAAAGACCGCTGCAGCATTCCCATGCGGAGGGCAGTTCGAGGATCTGCTGCGCCAGGCAGGCTTGACGCCGCTTCGAACCATTCCACTCATGGGTGGTATTGCGTTCATCTACGTGGCGAAGAGGTAGTTGTCGTTTTCTTGCGATCTCGTAGGTGGATATAGAGGTCCGAGATGCCGAGTCCTGGCGTGAGGTTCCGTAAACCATAGGTGGTCGCGGCCGGGGTTGACTCGGTAAACTGGTAGAGATAGATGCGCGCGAGAGCTGGTATCTGTTTCTTGAGAAACGGGAAGATTCGTTCGGCGTACTCCCTCTGTTTGTTGATCCCCTGCGCGCCGGATTCTGTTACCCATATCGGTTTTGTGACCCTCTTGAGTAGATCGGCGACACCACCCGGAAGCAGAACACGCTCAATATTTTTGCCGTAGTAGTGGATTGCGTATGCATCGGTGAATGACAGGGCTCCGCCGTTGATCAGAGCCTTGTTGTAGTTGAGAGTCTGTGGGTAATTCTGAGCTATCGCTGTGGTGGCGCCGTTTATGACCCGTTTGCGGGGCGCGATCGATTTCGCTGCCGAGTGGGCGAGAGCCAGCAGCTCCAGGTAATTGTCGGGTTTTGTCAGTACGTCGATGGTCTTGTTCTCGGCGAAGTCGGGATTGTTGGGTTCGTTCCAGATCTGAAAACCACCAACTCGGCCGCGACGACCATACCGAGCGACTACTTTCTTCACCCATCGTTCGACAAAGGTGCGGCGAGGGTTTCCCCCGATCCAATTACGAGAATCATTCATCCACGATGGAACACCGGTGAGAATTAAGAGCGCTTCGGTTCCGCTCGGAAGCCCTCGCACAAGATCGTCGTAGAAAACAAAAGTCGGTTCAACGTTAGGTGTCGGTTGGATCTGATCGTTCCAAGCCATCAAGATTCGAACTTTTCGAATACCGAGCGTCGAACGGACCTCACGATATTGCGATCGAATCGTTCCGAAGGATGGTTCGTTGGCAAACGCATTGATACCGAGGATGCTGTACGGAATGGTCTTCCG
>JBIIYC010000214.1:0-4053 GCA_044347025.1 Bdellovibrionota bacterium | reverse complement strand
GGGCGTAGAGAATCCCCACAATGTAGGTGCGATTCTCCGAACCGCGTGCTTCTTCGGCGTAACAGCTGTGCTTATTCGCTCGACGCAGATGAATGCTCTTTCGGGTGCGGCGTGCCGCGTTGCGGAGGGAGCGGCTGAGATACTTCCGATCGCACTCGTGAAAGAGTACGGAAGTATCTTTAATGTTCTGAAGGCGAGAGGTTTCTCCGTCGTCGCTACGACCCCTCATGAAGCTCGTTCTCTCTACAGCGTGAAATGGCCTAATAAAATTGCGCTACTCTTCGGAGCGGAGGGTTCGGGGCTTTCCGAGGAGGTTCTTCAGCTGGCAGATATGCGCGTTGCAATACCGCGCCTTGGGCCCTTGGAGAGCTTGAATGTAGGAACCGCTGTCGCATCGGTATTGACGGAGGCGCGTCGAGAGTTGGTGATATCAGGGGCTATTCGACGGTATTCGATGCCCGGGTCCTAACCGGTAATCCGGCCGAATATGGGGTGAGCTGTGTGGTAGCCCCTTGTCTGGGTTGACCACCACGGGCATTCTTACGGTGTGAGCGGATGCAATCAAAACCGATCCTGGCGAAACTATCTGTGGCGCAAGCCAGGAATTCAGACCTTAATCGTTCTCTCGTCGTTTTTTCTCCTGCTTGGCCAGCAGTTGGTTGGCTTTGCTAACGATCCCGGAGTTGGATGGCACCTGGCGGATGGTGCCCAGATCGCAGCGACAGGCGAGATTCCGAGAACTGACACCTTTCTGAGTGAACCCCGAGCGTGGATCTCGGATCAGTGGTTAAGCGATCTGTTCCTCTACCATGCGTACCAGTATGGCGGATGGCCGTTTCTCTACAGTGTGGTGTTTGTCGTATACATGCTCACATTTTTTGGAATCGTCTATCCGGCAACTCGCGCGATTTGTAAAGGAGCCTTGAGCGCCTCGCTCGCTACCTTCGTGGCGTTTAAGTTAGGACAGATTCACTTTATTCTACGTCCTGTGGTGTTCAGTTTTACTTTGTTTGCCGTGTTAGTGATGGTGGTCTTTGGCCCCATTCGCGAACACATTCGGAGAGACTCGCGTTTCGGCGCACTGACATGGATTGGGATTCCAGTGCTGTTTTTGTTATGGGCGCAGATTCATCCCTCGTTTGTCATGGGGCTTCTGCTGCTGGGGATGGTACTCTTCGGAGGCTTTTTGGACCTTGCGATCTTTGCGCGGCCTATCAGCGCCCGGTCCCTTGCGCTGCTCGCCCTTCTTCTTCTGCTGTCAGTGGCGAGCACCATGGTAAATCCTTACACGTATCGGTTGCACGAAAGCATCGTGGCGCTTGGCCAGAGCGATTACTTCATGCACCTCAACAATGAGTGGCTTCCGATTCGATGGCTGAGTTACGAGGCATGCCTCTTTTTTCTCTGTATTCTTGGGGCGGGCGTTGGGTGCTTGGTTGGTAGGCGGCATCTGGGGTGGGGCTCCTTCGAATACCTCGCGCTGGCGGTGTTTGTAGCGCTTGGAGCGAGATCAGCCCGTATGCTGCCCCTGTGTGCAATTGTGTCCGTTGTTCCGATAGCCGAGCTAGTGCGTTGGCTGGGAACAACCTCGTGGGCGCGAGACGGATTCGTAGTTCGTTTAATGTGGCCATTTATAGATCGGCT
Source organism: Bdellovibrionota bacterium (assembly GCA_044347025.1). GTDB lineage: Bacteria > Bdellovibrionota_C > UBA2361 > UBA2361 > OMII01 > OMII01. Next base: position 2,409 of record JBIIYC010000214.1, on the reverse strand, counting down.
TGGCCGCAGGGAGGCGCGGGCAAGCTTTGGAGGGGGTCTCCTCGTACTGCTCTTGTGTGTCGTTGTGGTTGATTCTGTGAGAACGGGGCGCTTATTAACCTTTGATGGACCATTTGGCCCAACGCGAGACGCGTATCCGTATGGCGGTGTGCACGAGATTATGGTGCGCAGTCAGCATGAGGACGGAAAGCCAGTGGTTATTACAATCCCCAACTGGGGAGGTTTTGTGGTGTGGGAGAGTCAGGGCCGTTTGTTGCCTCAGATCGATGACCGAAACACGATGATCGGGGAAGATGACTACCGGGCTATCATCGATGCGCTCAAGAACCCCAAGGAGTTACTCGAATATGCCCAGGCTAAGCGCGGGCGGTACATCTTGGTCCCTAGGGGGACTGTTTCCACGCCAGACCCTGCCGTCGAAGTTTTGTACGAGGACTCTTTTTCTGAGGCACTTCGTGTTCGGTAAGAGCAAGGGGAGCGAGGCAAAACTCATCCCTGCTGCGAAAGCGGAGCATGGGGCGCTATTCAATTTTCAGCACGCAAAAAAATCCTCAGTGTATCTCAGCGCATACACCTTCGTTTTTTTTTACGCATAGAACATCGAATATGAGTCCTACCGCCACGTTATCGCTGGGGGTAGGTTGTGCCTCGCTTGCCTGAGTGTGAGTGATACATTCGGGTTGTGGTTGAAACCCCACTGCTCATGCAACGCCTTGTGTTTGGGCGTGAGAGGGGAGAGAATCCGACTGTCTGCGTGATGAGGGACACTGTATGAGAAAGTTTCTGTGTTGTGCCTTTTTGATGAGCATCCTCTCAGGATGTGTCTACAGTAATATCCGGGTGCCGCTCGATGAGGACCTGTGGAAAACAGAGCTTGGAAAGAAGGTTGGTGTAGCCTCTAACTACTCGGTGCTGTGGTTGGTGGCATGGGGCGATGCTGGAGTAAAACAGGCCGCCGAGAATGGTGAGATCTCCACCATCAATCACATGGATATGGGTATCGAGAGTTATCTCTTCGGTGCGTACATCCGACGCGATACTATCGTGTACGGCGATTAAGAGTGTATCGGGGCGAATCGTGGTAATCAGAAGTCTCGCGCTGGTATTGGTGGTGATGCTCTCCGGCTGCGGGGTTATCTCGCGTGGGCTCATCTACACCGACACGACACAGCCACTCTGTAAGGACCTGCGGGCTACGAGCCTCGGTAGCAAGACAGCGTCTGGTAGTTCCAAGCGAGTAGAGATACCAACGACTAGAGTTGATATCGGGGCAGAATGGGATTCGCGAGCCATTGGAGATATCGCAAAGGCTCATGGCATCACGACCGTGTATGGCTGCGATAGTAGAAGGCAATCTATTCTGCTTGGGATCTGGCGCCGAGATGAGGTGATCATCTACGGCGAGTAGGGCGACCTTGTCCCGCTATCGAACCGAACAATCCACGCGATATGCTGCGCCCGAGCTGATTCCCTATCGATCGTGCTGCGCTGGTAATCATCGCTTCAAGAGGGTTTTGCCGACGTCTACCTCCCCTGGATGAGCCCCCTCCAAATAGAGAATCAAGGAGCGAATCCTGGCTTTCGGAGTTTCTACGCGCATCTGATTGGTCGTCGTCAATCTTTTTCGAAAGGATCTCGTAGGCGGATTCACGATCGACTGACTGCTCGTAGGTGCCATAGAGGATAGATGCCTGTATCACAGCGGTTCTTTCAGCGGGGGCGATAGCCGCTAGTTTACTCGAGGGGGGCGCGATCATAACCCGTTGTGCGACTGCGGGTGTCCCCCTCTCATCGAGGAGTGAAACAAGCGCCTCCCCGATTGCCAACTCTCCGATCGCTGTTTGGAGATCGAAGGAACCATCAGATCGAAACGTATCCGCAGTTGCCTTAAGTTGCTTCTGATCTTTTGCGGTGAAAGCTCTGAGTGCGTGCTGTATTCGATTGCCGAGTTGTGAAAGCACCGAGTCCGCGATATCTGAGGAGCTCTGGGAAACAAAAAAAACTCCAACTCCTTTCGAACGGATTAGCCGTACGACCTGTTCGATCTTCTCAACAAGCGCTTTTGGTGCATCCTTGAAGAGAAGGTGCGCTTCATCGAAAAAAAAGACGAGCTTCGGCTTTGCTAGGTCTCCCTCTTCGGGAAGACGTTCATAGAGTTCGGAAAGAAGCCACAACAGAAAAGTTGAATACACGAGAGGAGACATCATGAGTCTCTCGGCACTCACGATGTTAATAATCCCACGTCCGTTGGAGTCTGTTTGGAGGAGATCGTCGACGTTGAGGGCGGGTTCCCCGAAAAAGCGATCGCCTCCAGCGTCCTGGAGCGCCAGCAGTGCTCGTTGAATAGCCCCAATACTTGCGGCGGACACATTCCCATACTTCAAAGTGTAGTCCTTGGCGTTGTCACCG
>JBIIYC010000213.1:0-4062 GCA_044347025.1 Bdellovibrionota bacterium | reverse complement strand
ACACCTCAGTGCGGTCACCTGAATCGATCCTCGATGGGGTGGTGTAGACCGACGCGTCTGCAGAGCCTGAATAGTCCGAATCGCTACTCCCCCCGCCACCTCCACCACACCCACATGTGGCGGATGTGGTAACTCCTATGAAAAGGCAGATAACGAGGAATCGGTTCATGAATGATCTCACGTGAGTAGCGTTCTTCCCAGTCTATAGAAAGTTTTTTACGCATCCGCCAGTCGGAATGTGAGAGGCCCCGCCAGGCTGGCACGTGCCGTGGTTCGTAAGGGTTTGTAACGGTTCGTATTTGTTGTTTTTATTCCAAGGCGTACGAACGAAGCGATTGATGGCCTGTCGCTGAGACCTGTTAGTGTAGCTTTCCGGCGGTCTCTAGCATGGTGGTTAAAAAAGGTTCCGTAGTGAGCATTTTGAGAGTTTTGACGAAACAAGGCGGAGATGACGAAAAAACCGGAGGCGTATCCTCTGAGATACGTTGAGGATTTTTTCGGCGGCTCCAACGAAGTTGCAGTCAAACTATCGAAATGCGCAACAGGAAGTCTTTTTTTCACCACCCTGCTCGTGGTTAGTGGGGTAGCATAGCCGGGGGCTCTCAGTATAACGTTCCAGCAGGGTGGTAAAAAAGGGTTCCGTCTTGTGTTGCCACCCTGCGAGAAGCCTCTGCCAGTGAAGTTTGGCGGGGCTCGTAGAACCGGATACGGTTGAACTGGATGTCACAGCCCTTACCCACACTCCCATCTTCAACGCCGCCCTCAGAAGGTTGTGATACCCCGCTACCGGGGGTCGATACGCGCGTGCACAACACGGATCGGGTCCGTTCCTGGCTTGCTCGGGAATGTACTGTGGCTAACCTGCTCAGCCTATCGTTGTTGGTGGCGTACGTGTCCGCATTTATATCGAGCCTACATGGCAGATGGTTCGATCCAGGATGGACAACCGACGATGCAACGCAGCAGTCGTTCTCGTTCTATGAGGCTCTGTATCCCGGGCAATTTGAGGGTGACCTGGTGGCACAGGTGATGCGTGGGTGCTTACCTCCACTGCATTACTGGCTCGGTTATGCAATCACATTGCTGTCGCGCAATCCGATTATGACCGGTCATTGGATGATGCTAGTTCAACTTGGTCTAGCGGCCACGTTTCTATTTTTTGCACTGCGCAGAGCTTCAGCCACGGCACCCGCGTTGCTCGGAATCGTCTGGCTTCTGCATGCTCGGCATACCGTACAGCGAATGACGGGTGGACTCCCGCGGGGATGGACCCCCGCGATCTTCGCCGCGTTTTTGTATTGTGCGCTCTCGCAGCGACACGTGGGAGCGTTGGTAGTAATTCTGCTTGGAACGCTGCTTAATCCCCCCGCAGCATTGCTGGTTGGTCTGGCATACGGCGGGATCCTGCTGTGGCGAGCCCTGGTCGCTCAGGGTGATGCCCGGGGTGTCGCTCGACGCAGATTGGTAACCTCGATAGTCCTTGCTCCCTTATTTGCTGCTGTTGCATTCGCCGTAGTGCAGCGACCGCCCAACGTTGGGGAGATGGTGTCGCTCCAAGAGGCAGCGCAGATGCCTGAATTCCAGCGACCGAAGGGCCGGTTCCCGTTTCTGCCACTACAGCCAGCAGTCGATGAATTAAAGCTTTTTGGATTGCAGGCCTTTCTCAGTAGAATGGACCCTACCGAGCCGTATTGGCGCGATCACATGGCGTTGTTTGTTGGGCTTTCTCTCGGCGCAATCGCTCTGGTAGGTGCAGTGCGGGGGCGGCGCTCCGTGCCGGTTGAGGTGCTCTTTTTCGGTGGCGCTGCGCTCGTGACGTATTACCTAGCGCGCGTCTTTGCGTTCAAGCTCTTCGTTCCGGACCGACACATACAGATTCCGATGGTCTTTTTCTTTATTGCCGCGCTCTGCATCGGAGCATGGCGAGCGCTTCATGTTGGCGTGACGTCCGAATCGTTTCGAGACACTCGATTGCGCTACTCGTGGACAAGCCTGTTAGCGTGCGGATCTATTGGACTGCTCATCTGGAACGGCTCTGGAATGGGACTGTCGGGCGATGCAAACTTCAATTACCCGACATCAAAGCGCGGACGCTATTATGAGTGGCTGCGAAATCACACGCCCGCAGATGCCCTGATAGCCTGCGAGCCTACTCACTGTGATGGAGTACAGCTCTTTGCGGCGCGAAAGGCGTTCGTGACCACAGAGACCTCGCAGCCGTTCTATCCGCGATACAATCTGGAGATGCGGCGACGAAGCGAGATATCGCTTCGCGCTGAGTACGCGGAAACGCTTGAAGAGTTGATTTCGTTGCTCGAGCCAGAGGGGATCGCCTACTTTGTCTTCCGGCGAGCCGACTTTACTCCTGCGGGGCTTGCGCGAGCAACGTATTTCCCCCCACTTGATTCGTTGGTGACTGAGTTGGTTTCAAGGCCCTCCGGAAAGTTTGTGTTCAACCAATTGTCGAAAGGGGAAGAGTCGGATAAATACCCTTTCGTCGTTTTTAAGGATTCGTTCTCTGTGATCGTGGACGTTCGAGTGTTACGTCAGTATTTGAGCGAGCGGGGATGGGCTCCGCCGCAGGCAAGCCTTGGTTCAGCGATGCAGCGTCACGCATCGAGGCGCGACACGGTCGTGGCTCAGGGAATAGCGCAGGGTAGTGGATTGCGTAGTTAGGTGCTTCATGAGTCAAAAAGGTAGTGTGTTTCGTTCTGGATTGCTTTTTGTATGCGCGTGTATCGTCGCGATCGCGCTCGCAGGATATACGTCAGATAGAGTGTTTCGAGGGGGAACTGCGGCTCGGCTTGGAGAGGGAGAGATCTCGGGAGACGGGTGGATCGGCAAGCAGGTGAATTTTTCGATCCCCGGATTTCTAGGGGTGTTTAATACGGTGGAGCTTCGCTTCAACCCCATCCGACCGGGCGCCGCGGAGCCCGCCATCGTTGCGGTCTCAGTCTGTCAGCAGCCGGAACAGCGCCTGGAAGTTACCTCGGCAGAACCGATGCGGATCTCAATCCCGTCTGGGTGCTCTCCACTTCAGTTCTCTATTCGGAGTTTGAATTTTTTTACGCCTCCGCTTGAGAAAACGCCCCGACAGCTCGGCGCGCAGTTGATGGGAGTCGAGATCTCCTCCCCCTTGGGTGTGCCGATTACTTCGCCAGAGATGCTCATCAGCTCTGTGTTACTGGTGCTTTTGTTGGTTGCGTTGTCCATGATGGTGGCGGAACGGTACGGCGTATCGCCACACCCGGTAGGTTGGGTCGCTCTGACCGTAATTACCGTGTTCGTGTGTGTTGTTAATTCAGATCCGGACAAGTTGCAGCCACTAGCAGTTGTTCTCGTGAGTAGCCTGTTTGGGATGACGCTTTGGTCCGGTCGAACCACGGATGGTGGTCAGCGGACGCCGGCCATCGGTTTTGCTCTCGCTCTATCTGCGGTAATCGGAGGAGCGATGCTGCGGTTTCACGGCATATCATTTGGACTTCCAGCGAATTTTCATCCGGATGAGGTCCCGAAAGTCAACGCAATCATGCGTATGGTCGCCAGTGATTCATTTAATCCAGACTACTTTCTGCATCCGTCGCTGCTCCTGTACTGCACGTATGGCGTGAATGCGATTCTGCATCTTGTGGGCATTGAGGGTAGTTTTCGGGATACGGCGTTTCTTGCAGGGCGGATTGTCAGTGCATCGGCGGGCGTTGCCTCAATCGCGCTCACCTATCAGATCGGCAAACGACTCTTTTCTGCTGGTGTTGGAGGCGTTGCGGCCTGTTTGTTGGCGGTTTTCCCACTCCACGTTACATGCAGTAGGTACCTTAAGGAGGATGCGCTCCTTACGTTTGTCGTGCTGTCGTGTGCTCTCACCACGATTGTGGCGGTACAGAGTGGCAGAAAGTGGTTGCTGCTCGTTGCAGGTCTATTGGCGGGGTGCACTGCGGGTACGAAGTATTCTGGAATTATGATGGTCGTTGTACCAGGGTCGGCTCCGTGGTTCGCATCGAGGAGTTGGAAGCCTGATTGGCGATGGCTGCCGTGGGCTGCGATCGCTGTTGCGATCGCACC
>JBIIYC010000212.1:0-4064 GCA_044347025.1 Bdellovibrionota bacterium | reverse complement strand
GGACAAACCGGAACGGTCGTGTTTCAGTTGGTCGGAATGGGCCCGGTTGACGGCGGGGAAATCGAAGTGGACCCAGACGTAGACGACCGAGCTGTCGACAACGCAGTCGAGTTTAACGTGAGCCAGCCTCAGTTTGTTGCCGAAACCTCCGCCGGGATAACCGTCATTACCCAATAACCGAGGCTTCAGCTCGGGGGACTAACCGAGCCTGCTTCCCCACTCCAAGCCGATTGCACCACTTCCCCGCTTTTACTATGATCCCGCGGGAGCTACTGCAGTAGCCGCAAACCCTTTTTCGAGAGAACATCCGTGGGTCAGCACCGACAAATACTTCTTGAGCACATTAAAGAGCAGGATCAACACACCCTCGCCGGGTACGAATCTCGTGGTGGCTACACCGCAATCAAAAAAACCCTCTCGATGGACCCACTCGCGGTAATTGAGGAGGTGAAGAAGTCAGGCATCCGTGGTCGAGGTGGAGCAGGATTTCCGGCCGGACAGAAGTGGAGCTTCGTTCCGCGCAATACCGGCAAACCTACGTATGTAGTTTGCAACGCGGATGAAAGCGAGCCAGGAACTTTCAAGGACCGACTCCTGATGGAGAGGAACCCTCATGCGATGATCGAGGGGATGATGATCGCTGCGTGGGCCGTTCAAAGCCACTGGATGTGCGTATACATCCGCGGGGAATACGCGTACCCATACACCCAGCTTAAGCAAGCCGTAAACGAATGCTACGCCAAGGGGTACCTCGGCGAAAACATCTTCGGAAGTGGATACTCACTACACCTCGTAGTGCACCGAGGCGCAGGAGCGTACATCTGCGGAGAGGAAACGGGGCTTCTCGAATCACTTGAGGGCAAGAAGGGCCAACCTCGTCTCAAGCCCCCCTACTTCCCAGCAACGATGGGACTCTACTACTCCCCTACAGTACTGAACAACGTCGAGACGTATGCAGCTGTACCTTGGATTATGAACAATGGTGCGGATGCATACGCCGCGATCGGAACGGAAAAGTCGAAGGGAACGAAGTTGGTCTGCGCCTCTGGCCACATCAACAAACCGGGCGTCTACGAGGTTGAAATGGGATATCCATTCAAGCGATTCCTGGAAGAGGAGTGCGGCGGCATGCTTAACGGCAGCACGCTTAAAGCGGTCATACCGGGCGGATCATCAACACCGATTCTGAGAGCCGAGGATATAATCGACGCGACCATGGACTACGAGGGCTGGAACAAACTCGGCACGTTCTTGGGTTCCGGTGGGGTGATCGTCCTCAACGACACCGTTGACATGGTGGATGCGATTCGAAACCTCACACACTTTTATGCTCATGAGTCGTGTGGTCAATGCACCCCGTGTCGCGAAGGAAGCCACTGGGTCGAGAAGATCTTTGACCGCATGACTAAGGGAGAGAGCGTCCCGGGCGATTTAGAACTGATCGACAGCATCGTAAAACAGATCGCTGGCCACACCATCTGCCCTCTCGGCGATGCCTTGGCGATGCCAGTAAAGAGCTTCATCACGAAGTTTGAGCAGGAGTTTAAGGATCGAATCAGTGCTTCGTTTGAAGGAAAGGTTCCTCCGGCGAGCAAGCTGCAAGCCGAGTTCGGCGCGCACTAGCTGAGACGGTGAGCCGTTACTCTTACAACGCTGGGAAGAGCTGATATCGAGTACGCTACGTGTCGCGTTATGAATCTACTGAGCGATCGACGATTCCGCACACTCGGCTCTCTGGTACGGTCAACCGCTTTTGGGCTGATCACTCTTTCAACATGGGCGGTCCACGCAGACGAGCTTCCTATTTCTTGGGAGCAGCTATCCCCCGGTCTTGAAGAGGCTCGCTTCCAACTTCCCGGCTCGTCCATCCTCCGACCATCATTCGTCATGATCCGAGCATCTCAGGAGCGCTTCCGACTCCAAGTTATTCGAGCAGCAGAGTATGGATGGAAACGCGCGACAGTGAGGACGCTCTGCAAAGCCAGCGGTGCCTCGGTGTGCATCAACTCCAATTTTTTCGACGAGCAAGGGAAACCGCTTGGACTGGTGATCAGTCGAGGCATTCTCCACCAGAAGACGCACAACGGCGGAGGAACCCTGACCGGGATTCTCTACGTCACTGAGAATCGCGTCGGAATCTCTCATCGCAGCGGGTTCTCTGCACAAGGCGTGCTCGAAGCAACGCAGGCTGGCCCTCGTCTAATTTCCGAGGGCGCTCCCGTTGTCGGACTCAAGAGCTCGTCGTCAACCTCAAATCTCTCACTGATCTGCCTCGACAAGGAACAAAGGCTGATCATCATGCGCGTGGCGCTTGCGATGTTTGGTGGCTCCCTCCAAGAGATTCAACAAACGCTGCTACGTCCTGAAATCGGTTGCCACGAAGCGTTAAACTTTGATGGTGGTGGTTCATCACAACTCTTTGTATCCGGTGACATCCCTGGGCACGTTGGTGCCGTGCGAGAAGAAGACTTTCCGGGCCGAGATGAGATTCCAGTGGCGGTAGGATTATTTCCGATAAAGTAGGGCCGCGCGCGCCTTCTCGAACTGATCTCGCATGTAGCATCGTAGCCACAGCAGCGAGATACGGAGCGAAACGGGGAAGACACGCAAAAAAGATCCGACTTCACGCAGCTGTGTCAAAGCCTGCGACACGCGAAGGATCCATGAGCGAAGTCTTGACGAAGGGACAGCCCCTCGTGTGGTCCGCAGCACACGATACGTTTGAGGCGATGTCTTATACAACCCGATCGTGCCCATCACCCACAGATACGATGCGTATACACTTCCGCGCACCAAGAGAGGCCTATAATCATATGCTCGTGAGAGAATAATACACCCCGCGAGTGCGCATGTTTTCCGACACGGCATGGCTCGCACACTGGCACGCAAACACAGTGTTCACCCGATACCGATCTCTCGATGTTCCTCACTGAACAGGAACCTGCAATCTCGTTCGCACTCCCAAGCTATTGAAATGAGCCGCGCACAGAGACTCCACACAGAGCTCTCAGAAATTCTATGACGCCGGAGATCTCACCCCTTCACATTCCAGGTTGACATAGCCGAGTCCGCCGCTGTACCGTAACTTGAAGGTAGTTGAAGTAACTCGCGGTTCGTATTTCTTGCTGTTCGGGAGTCCTTGGATGACTGTTCATATCTTAGATAGAGAGTTCACTGCAAAGCAGGTGCAAGAGATTTTGCGCACTCTCACTGGCGGCACCGAAAAGATCGGTCTGGCGCTGCTTAATTACTATGCACGAACAAACCTCGTGCCAACCACGGGCAAGAGCAAGAGCCGTGGTCGCGCAAAGTACTCCTATCCAGATCTCATCCTACTCTGCTGGCTCTTTCGCATGAAGCGTGAAGGTCTGCCGGTCAATCGCTTCCGAAGAGGTATCGATTACCTTAGAAAGAAACTTCCGAAGCTTCACAAGAATCCGAGTGACATGGTGCTTCTCACTGATAGTAAGCAACTTTTCATCAAGCACCGAGTTCAAGACAAGGGCGAGATCGCCGAGGTATTGACCGGCAGAAAAGCAGGACAGTACGTTTGGGCCTACGCTATCGGCTCGCTGATCGAAGAGGTCGATAAGATCATCAGTGAGATGGCGGTCGAAGAGCCAACAGCCGAGACAAACGATGCTGGTAAAGTTGCTGCCTAACGTAGCTTCCTGACAGAGCAACACCACCAATAGCCGGGCCCAGCTCAGGTAGAGCCACGTATTGTGTGGCGCTCGTGAGCGGAGTACAACGAGGGTTGACCACAGAACATCGAGGCACTATGAGCAAGTCTAATACGGTAAAGCAAATTTTCGACCTTCTGATCGAGCGTAAGGCATGGTGGCTCGTCCCCATGGTCGTGGTATTCCTGCTCGTTGGGCTCTTGATTGTGGCCACTCAGGGTTCGGCGCTTTCGCCATTTATTTACGCCCTCTTCTAACAGGCCGGCGAAACTAGAACTAAAGTCATCAATCGCCCCTTACGACCGAAACGGGAGCGACAAGCCCCCTCGAATCGACCGTTGCGTATCGCGGACTGAGTCGAGTCGAGGGGATTTCGGTACG